>JACCXL010000091.1 GCA_013697015.1 Chthoniobacterales bacterium
GTCGAGATGAGCGATTCGATGCTGAATTTGCAGACGCGGCTCTTAAAATCGCAGCAGCGCACGACGGTACGTCGATCCGATTTTACGATCGCGGGCGACGCGGCGGAGTTCGATACAATTCAGCGAAAAGGGACGATGGTGGGAAACGTAAAGATGCTGATCACGAATGCAGCTCACCTGGCAGGGAAAGGCCAATGATTAAGGTAGCAGCAGCCGCGTACCTCCTCACCGGCCTTCTACTTCTCGAAAGCTCGGCGCAGGAATCAGCGCCGACAAAACTGGCCGTCGCCAAAACGGAACGAAGAAAAGACGCCAAGGAGAAGGGCGCGAAATCTTCGCCGGCCGGCCTCTCGACGCCCACGGATCAGCCGGTCACGACGGAAGTTTACGCGGAGCAGGCATCTTTCGATTCGGCCAAGAACACCGGCGTTTTTACGGGACACGTCGTCGTCAATGATCCTCGCTTCAATATCCAGTCCGATAAGCTGACGGTTTACATCAGCAAAGACGAAAACGGAGGGTTGGAAAAAGCGGTCGCGGACGGAAACGTGGGCGTGGTGCGCGACCGGCCGGATCCCAAAGGCGGACCACCGCTGCGCTCCGTGGGGCGGTCCGAAAATGCAGTTTATACAACAAAAGATGGCAACGTGGAACTGACGGGAAATCCGCGCGTGCAGCAAGGTTTGAACATGCACGTGGCGACCAGCCCGGAGACGGTAATGGTGTTAAACGAAAACGGGCAGTTGACCACGCATGGGCCGAGCCGCACGGAGATTCGGCAGCAGCCCAAGGAGGAGAAGCCGAAACCGTGATCACGCAAGCTCCCTCGCCCGCGCCGGCATCTGCGACAGCCTCTGCTCCAGCCCAGCGCGAACCCGTGCTCGAAACGGACGAGCTCGTAAAAATTTATGGCGGACGCGCAGTCGTAAACGGAATCAACATCAATGTGCGCGCGGGCGAAATTGTCGGTTTGCTCGGCCCAAACGGTGCCGGCAAGACAACCAGTTTCTACATGATCGTAGGTCTGGTCCGGCCAAACACCGGACGGGTCGTGTTCTCGGGTACTGATGTAACGAACTACCCCATGTACAAGCGGGCCCGTCTCGGGATGGGCTATCTGCCGCAGGAGGAATCGATCTTTCGCAAGATGACGGTGGAACAAAACATTCTCGCCATTCTTGAAACCCTTCCGCTCAGCAAACAGGCACGGCGCCAGCGTTGCGAGCAACTGCTGCATCAATTCGGCATCGAGCGAATCGCAAAAAACACGGCGCTCACCTTGAGCGGCGGCGAGAAACGGCGTCTCACGATTGCACGGTCCCTCGTGACGCAGCCGAAACTACTCATGCTCGACGAGCCCTTTAGCGGCGTCGACCCGATCGCGGTTTACGATGTGCAACAGATCGTCGTCAACCTGCGCAAATCAGGCCTCGCCATTTTGATCACGGATCACAATGTCCGCGAAACGCTCTCCATCGTGGATCGCGCGTATCTGATTTTCGAAGGGCGCGTCGAAAGCGAGGGGACGAAAGATTTCCTGATCAACGATCCGATCAGCCGCCAGCTTTATCTGGGCGAGCGGTTTCGGATGTAACGAAGGAGACCATATGCTAACCACCAACGCCCATCCGCCGGTCAAGGTCACCGGCCGTCACTTCCACGTCACGGACGCGATTAACGACTACGTCACGCGCAAGATCGAAAGCCTGCATCTCGATTACCCGAAGATCATTGAGGCACACGTCATCCTCGAAGTCGAAAAATACCGCCATTTGGCCGAAGTGATTCTGGTTTGTTCGAATCACATCACGATCGAAGCGTGCGAGGAAACCGACGACATGTATGCGGCGATCGATGCCGTGGTCGATAAAGTTGCGCGCCAGATGCGCAAGTATAAGACCCGCCTGATGCGCAAGCACCGCCCCCGCAAGGACGTCATACAACATCTCGACGAGCATGTTTTGCATCCCGAGCCGGTGGAAGAGGACGATCAGGCCGAGCATGCGGTGGTGCGGATCGAGCGTTATCCGGTGAAGCCGATGTTCGTCGATGAGGCTGTGCTCCAGCTGGAGATGTCGCATCGCCAATTCATCGTTTTCAACAACGCGCGCAGCTCGCGGCTGAATGTTCTTTACCGGCGCAAGAGCGGCGATTTCGGTCTGATCGATCCGACTTCGACGTAAGCTGCCTGCTTCCCGATGCCTGAGCGTTCCACGCCACCCGTTATTACTTCGGCGGGTGACCTGCGCAAAAACGTTGCGGTCGTCACCGTAGAAAGTTTCTACGAGGCGCATGCGAATAAACTGCATCTGAAGTTGGAAGGCGAGCGCGTCGGTTTTTATCGGAAAATCCGCGAGCCTACCATTAACCGGCCGGGTCTCGCGCTGGCCGGTTTCTTCAGCTACTTCGCGGAAAAACGCGTCCAGGTTTTGGGCGCGGCCGAGAACACTTATCTGAAGAGCCTCACGCCGCGGGTGCGGCTGCAACGATTTCGTGCCCTCTGCGCGCAGAAGATTCCGTGTCTCGTGGTCTCACGCGGATTTCATCTCGCGCCGGAGTTATTGGCGGCGGCCGAAAAAGAGGAGATCGCGGTCTTCCGCACACCGATGATTACGATGAAGTTCATCAATGCTGCGACCATCGCGCTGGAAGTTGATTTCTCGCCCACCGTCACGGAATTCGGCAGCATGGTGGATATCCTTGGCATCGGTGTACTTATCCGCGGCCACAGCGGGATCGGAAAAAGCGAATGCGTCCTGGGGTTGATCGAACGCGGCTACAGCCTGGTGGCGGATGACGTCACGCGCATTACGTCGTTCGAGGATCGTGAACTGATTGCGACCGCTCCGGAGCTGACCCGCTACCACATGGAAGTGCGCGGCATCGGCATCATCAACGTGGCGTCGATTTTCGGAATCGGCAGCATTCGTGTCGAGAAGCGGCTCGATATGGTGGTGACGTTGAAGGATTGGCAGGAGCTGGAAGAGGTCGATCGGATTGGTCTTGACCAGGAGGTCTACGAGATTCTGAAAATGCAGGTGCCGCATGTCATAATTCCGGTGCGTCCGGGGCGCGACATCGCGCGCTTGGTCGAGGTGGCGGCGATGGATCAGAAGCTGCGCGGCCTCGGTCGCAATAGCGCGGTGGAATTCAACGACAAGCTGCTCAACTTAATGGTGCCGAAGCCAATCTAATGGGACTTCTGAATCGAAAATCAGCCAGCCCATCGCGCCCCCAGAAATTTGAAAAGGAGGTGACGATCGTGAACCGGCTCGGTTTGCACGCGCGTCCCGCCGCCATGTTTGTGCGCATCGCGACCCGATATCGGGCGGAGGTCTGGGTGGAAAAAGAAGGCGAACAGGTCAACGGCAAGAGCATTATGGGCCTCATGATGCTGGCGGCAGGTCAGGGCTCCAAATTGCAGATTCGCTGTGAGGGCCCCGATGCGGACCGGGCCTTGCAGGAAATTGAGGAGCTAATCAAAAGCCGCTTTAACGAAGACTGATCTTCGCGTTAGTGTCGCCTGCCATGACAGGAGACGCGCCAGGTGAAGTTCGCTTTCAAGGCGTCGGTGTCTCCTCCGGGATCGCGCGCGGGACGATCCACGTGGTGCGCGATGATCTCGACGACGTGCCGCGGTATGGCATCAGCGCGGCGCAGGTCACGAATGAAATAGGCCGATTCGAGACCGCCCTCATCCAAACGAGGGCGCAGATTCTGAAGATGCAGCAGCAGATTGCCGAGGCGATCGGAGCCAAAGACGCGGGAATTTTCGATGCGCACCTTCTCGTGGTGGAAGACCGAACGTTGATCGACGAGGTGCTGCGCAAGCTCGAGACGGATTTGTGCAACGTGGAATCTGTCTTCCAGGAAGTCGCCAGCAACTACTCTGAAACGCTGAGCAAGATCGACGATCCTTATTTGCGGGAGCGCGTCCTCGATATTCAGGATGTCGCGAAGCGTGTGGTGCGGAATCTTCAGGGCAAAGCGCCCAAGGCCTTTCTGAGTTTGGCCGAGCCGCACATCCTCGTCGCACATAATATTACGCCCTCCGATACCGCGACGATGAATCGTGAGCAGGTACTCGGTCTGGCGACAGATTTGGGAAGCCGCACTTCGCACACGGCGATCATGGCGCGTTCCCTGAATATTCCGGCGATCGTCGGTTTGCACGATGTGACGGAGGTTTTGGAAACAGGTCAGCCGGTGCTGCTGGATGGCTACAACGGACTGCTGATTTTGCGTCCCACCCCCGATACTCTCTGGCACTACGGCGAGCTGGAGCAACGGAAAGGTCAGGAAGCCGAACAGCTGACCGGGCTGCGGGAAACGAAATCGACGACCCGCGATGGCCGCCACATCGTCCTATCTGCCAACATTGAATTACCGGGCGATGTCGAGGCCGTTTCGCGTAATGGCGCGGAAGGCATCGGCCTTTACCGGACCGAATTTCTCTATCTGAATCGGACTACGCTGCCGAGCGAAGAGGAACAATACGAAGCGTATCGCAAAGTGGCCGAGCGAGTCGCGCCTCATCCCCTTATCATCCGCACCTTCGATCTGGGCGGCGACAAAATCGCGGGCACGCTCGATCAGGGCGACGAACTCAATCCGTTCATGGGCTGGCGTGCCATCCGCTTCTGCCTCGCGCATGTCGATATTTTCAAGGCGCAGTTGCGCGCCATCCTGCGGACGAGCGCGGTCGGGAACGTTAAGATCATGTTCCCGATGATCTCGGGTTTGGAGGAACTGCGTCGCGCTTTGGTCGTGCTCGCCGAATGCAAAGAGGAACTCGCGCGCAGCGGAGAATCTTACGGCGCTGAAACGGAAGTCGGCGCGATGATCGAGGTGCCGAGTGCCGCCATCGCGGCCGACATGCTGGCGCGCGAAGTCGACTTCTTCAGCATCGGGACGAACGATCTCATTCAGTACACCGTGGCCGCTGATCGCATGAACGAGCGCGTGGCGCATTTGCATGAACCGACGCATCCTTCCATCCTCCGGCTCCTCAAAACCGTCTCGGATGCGGCTCACGCGAATAAACTCTGGGTCGGTGTCTGCGGCGAGATGGCCGGCGACCTCACGCTCGTACCTCTTCTATTAGGCCTCGGAATCGACGAACTGAGCGTGAGCGCGACACTCGTTCCGCGTGTCAAACGGGCCGTCCAGAGTGTCACGATCAGCGAATGCGAGCAGCTTGTCGCGGAAGCCCTCGGCCTTGACACCGCCGCCGCCATTCTCGCCTTGTGCACGCAGATCGCGCAAAATCGCTACGGCGATTTGTTGAGCTAGTCGTCCGTCCAATCACCGAAGCTGTCATTCCTCTTCTTCGGTCGATTCTGATTCTCCCTCAGCTTCCGGGTCAGGTTTCAGGCCTTCTTCCTCCATCTTCCGGAGGACGTCGCTCATATCGTCCACTTCATCCCAGACATCCTGGCTGACGTAGATGGGCGCTTTTTGCTGCGTGGCCATGGCGATGCAATCACTCGGCCGGCCGTCGAGCTCGACAATTTTCTTCTGCTGCACTTCGTTCTCCGCGCGGATGATCATGCGCGCGTAATATGTTGCATTTTTCAGATCATTGATGATCACACGCTCGACCTGCCCGCCCAGCGCCGTGAGGAGGTGACCGATCAGGTCGTGCGTCAGCGGCCGCTCTTTCGAGACATCGCGCATGAACATGGTAATTGCGCTCCCGACCGTCTGATCGACGTAGATGATGAAGACTTTGTCGTTGTTCCCGAGGAACACCGCGCAGCCCCCGCTCGTCGGCAAAACCGCCCGCACCTGCACCTCGATCACGGTCTTGTTCATGGCCGCAAAACGGTATCAGGATGCCCTCGAAAAACAAGCGGCGTGCATCGAGACGCACGCTCGAAAACAAATTTCCGAGAGGGACACTTGCATGTTCGCGACGCTGATTGACAATGCGTCCTGCCAAGTGTCCAGCCCTGAGAAAACCAAGATCGAATGGGACATTGAGGCCGCGACGAATGCCTACAATGTCGACGCGTGGGGCAGCGGTTACTTCAGCATCAATCCTGCCGGTAACGTGCAAGCCAGGCCGTTGCAAGAGCACGGCGGCGCGATCGATATCCTGGCAGTGGTAAACGAAGCGCGCGCGCGCGGCCTCGGTTTTCCTCTCGTCATCCGCTTTCAGGATTTGCTGCGGCATCGAGTAGAAACGGTGAACCGCGCGTTTCAGCAGGCGATCAGCGAGTTCGGCTATCGCAACCACTATCGCGGTGTCTTTCCGATCAAGGTCAACCAGTTGCGCGAGGTGATCGAAGAGATCGTCGATGCGGGGCAGCAATATCACTTCGGCCTCGAAGCCGGAAGTAAACCGGAGTTAATCGCGGCCCTCGCGATGCACAAGGATCCCGAGAGCCTCATTATCTGCAACGGCTACAAGGATCGGGCCTACATCCGTTGTGCCATGCTCGGCCGCAGACTTGGGAAGTCAGTCGTAATCGTGGTCGAGAAGTTGGAGGAGCTGCAGCAGACAATCCGAATCGCCAAAGAAATCGGGGTTGAACCGCACATCGGTATCCGCGTCCGGTTGCAGACGAAAGGCTCGGGCAAGTGGTCGGTGAGCGCGGGCGAGAACGCCAAGTTCGGACTCGATACCGCAAATCTCGTCTCTGCCAGCGAAATGCTGAAGTCGGAAGGTCTCGCGCATTGTCTGAAGCTCGTGCATTTCCATGTCGGCTCCCAGGTGCCCGACATCTCGACGATCAAGCGCGCCGTGCGCGAGGCGGCTCGCTATTATGCGAAACTTGCGAAGCGCGGCCACGAGCTTGGTTACCTCGATGTCGGCGGCGGCTTGGGCGTCGATTACGACGGCTCGCGGACTGACTTCGACAGCTCCACCAACTATTCGCTGCAGGAGTACGCGAACGACGTCGTTTGGAACATCATCGATGTGTGCGATTCCGAAGGCGTGGCTCATCCCGCGATCGTAAGCGAGGGCGGGCGCGCGATCGTGGCGCACCATTCGGTGCTCGTGGTGGAAGCGTTTGGGTCGATCGAAAAAGTTTCGCGGGACGAAAAGGTCGCGCCCGCGGAGAGCGATCACAAACTTGCGAAAGACATTTTCGAAGTGCAGCGCAACCTGAAGCGCAGCAACCGCCGCGAAAGTTTGCACGACGCGCAGCAGATCAAGGAAGAATCGCAGCAGTTGTTCTCCGTCGGTCTGCTCGAGCTGGAGAGCAAAGCCAAGATCGAAAGTGTCTACTGGCAACTCGCGCAGCAGATCGTTGCACTCCATCGCGGCCTTCGTTACGTGCCGGAGGAAGTGAAGGAACTTGAGACTTCGTTAGGGGACCAATACATCTGCAATTTCTCCGTTTTCCAGTCGCTCCTCGATCATTGGGCGCTGGGTCAGCTCTTCCCGATCATGCCGATCCACCGGCTGAACACCGTGCCGGACCGGCAGGGGACGATGGTCGAT
>JACCXL010000114.1 GCA_013697015.1 Chthoniobacterales bacterium
GTTAAACCCGGAGCAGTCGGTCGCTCTGCACGCGATCGAAGCAGCGTTAGCTGATCCAGAAACGGCCCGACCGATCCTGCTGCACGGCGTCACCGGCAGCGGCAAAACTGAAATATATCTGCAGGCGATCCGGTCGACCCTGCACAAAGGCAAAACAGCCATCATTCTCGTGCCGGAAATTTCGCTCACCCCGCAGACCGTGGAGCGCTTCAAAAGCCGCTTCGCCGAGACGCAGGATATGGTGGCTGTGCTGCACAGTCACTTGTCGGAAGGAGAGCGTCATGACGAATGGCACAAGATTCACGGTGGCCGGGCCCAGATCGTGATCGGGGCACGCAGCGCGGTCTTCGCGCCGCTGGAGAATCTAGGTTTGATCGTCGTGGACGAGGAGCACGAGAGCTCCTACAAGCAGGAGGAAGCACCGCGCTATCACGCGCGCGATGTCGCGGTCGTTCGCGGAAAATTGGAAACGTGCGTGGTCGTCCTCGGCTCGGCCACTCCATCGCTGGAGAGTTTCCACAATGCACAGCGTGACAAATACCGACTCGTGCGGTTGACGCAGCGCGTCGATGACTGCCAGATGCCGTTGATTCGCATTGTGGACCTCCGGCAGGAACGAAGGAACTCGAAGGCCCCGGCGATCCTCGCGCATAAATTGCGCGACGCCATCACCGATCGGCTGGAGAAGCGCGAGCAGACGATCCTCTTCCTTAACCGTCGTGGATTTTCGACTTCGCTCCTCTGCAGTAATTGTGGCGAAGCGCGCCAATGTCCGAATTGCAGTGTCGCTCTGACTTTTCATCGCACCGCGGCTCGGCTCACCTGTCATCTTTGTGGCCACACGGCCACGGTCCCGAAAAAGTGTCCGGAATGCGGGCAGGATGCTTTGATCTACGCTGGCTTTGGCACGGAAAAGGTGGAGTCGACCGTCGCGCAGATTTTCCCGCAGGCCGTCGTGCGTCGAATGGACTCCGATTCCATGACGCGGAAAGATGCCCTGCGTGACACGCTGCGGGCTTTTCGCGCCGGTAAAATCGACATTCTCGTCGGCACCCAGATGATCGCGAAAGGGCTGCATTTTCCGAACGTGACCCTCGTCGGAATCATCAACGCCGATTTAGCCCTGCACCTCCCGGATTTCCGCGCCGGGGAACGGACTTTCCAACTTCTCACACAGGTAGCCGGGCGTGCGGGGCGCGGAGAACGGCCCGGCGAGGTGTTCGTGCAAACCTTCACGCCGTTCAGCCCTTCGATTCAATTTGCGCGGCATCACGACTTCGACGGGTACGCAGAACAAGAACTGGAATTCCGCGAGCGTTGCGAATTCCCTCCCTTTAATCATGCCCTTCTGATCACGGTCCGCTCGCCGCACGAAGCCCGCGCGAAGCTTACGGCAGAAACAATCGCCCGCCACCTGCGCGCCGCATTGGCCCCGGAGTTCAAGGTGAGCGATCCCGCGCCCGCGCCGCTGGAAAAGCTGCAGGGACAATTCCGCTTTCACATCCTGCTCCGCGGCGTGGCTATCCTGCGCCTGAGCCGGCTAGTGCGCGGAGTGCTCGATAAACTGCCGGTGCCGGAAGACGTCGCCACCGCCGTGGATGTCGACCCGTATCAGTTGCTCTGATTGGTCCGCCGAAGCGTTACTTCCCCACCATTTTCGGAACCTCTGTTTGGGCGAGCGTTGTAAAGGCGCCGATGGCGCTGTTGTCGGCCGTGTCGCCGAGTCGCAAGAGACCAATTTCAAGCGCGAGGTTTTTTCCTTGCAGCGGGATGGCCTTCAATTTTAACGCCTCTCTTCCGCGCAACGCAATTTTCGGCATCAAGGCAGCTGCCTCCAACGGCGCGAGCGATCGGAGGAGCGTCTCGATCGCGTTAATTTCAGCCACGACTCGCGGGCGGACTCGATGATTTCGGCAAATTTCGTCCGTCATCCTGCGCATCACGAAACTGTCCGGCAACTGGAGCAGCCGCTGCTCGTGCAATTCGGAAAACTTGATCGTCCGCCGCTTCCACCATGGGTGCGCCCCGGAAACAACGAGCGCGAATTCGTCCGTGCATAAACGTTCGTAGCGCAGATTGGGCGAGTGACGCGTCAGAAACCCGAGGCCGACGTCCATCCGGCCTTCTTCGAGCGCGGTCTCGATCTCAGTGGACGAAATTTCCTCGATGATGAGGCTGATTCCGGGATGATCGGCAGCGAACAAGCCCACCAGCTGCGGCATCAGCGCCACATTTAGAACCGGGACTACGCCCACGTGCAGTGCCCCACGCAAGTGACCGGGTTCGATGGCGAGTTCCTGCAGGAGATGCTCGAGCTGCCGAAGAATGGCGCGGGCATGCTCCTGGAAAATTACTCCGGTCGGTGTCAACAGAATCCTCTTCCCTCGCCGCTGAAAGAGCGAGACTCGCAGCCCTGCCTCCAGATCGCGCATCTGCTGGGAGACGCTGGGTTGGGAAATCCCCAGACGATCCGCCGCGCGACTGAAGCTGCCGGCCTCGGCGACCGCCAAAAAATAACGCAGATGTCGAAGTTCTAGCGGATCGTGCATGGCGCTCGATATTCCCTATCGCAAACGTTGAAAGCAACCCGGTTAAGCTTTTGCCGCTTCACGAAAAGTTTAGCTTCCATAGGTGGTGCTTATTATTGTATTCCTACCACCTTTGATTAGCTAAACACCATGACGTTCGAAAAATTCATTTCATTATCGATCGTGGCAGTCCTGCTGCTCACGGGCTGTAAAAAGAATTCTGGTTCTGCCACCGGCGGCTCAAACAAAATCCGTGTCGGCTACATCGGCTTGACTTGCGAGGCGCCGA
>JACCXL010000118.1 GCA_013697015.1 Chthoniobacterales bacterium
ACAATGGGTAATGCGTGCAGCCGAGGACGAGCGTGTCGATCCCGTCCTTCAGCAGGCCGGCAAGGTATTTCATGATCACCTGATCGGTGATGGGACTGCCGCGCCAGCCTTCTTCGATCAACGGAACGAGCAGGGGACATGCGCAGCTGAAGATCTGGAGATTTGGCTGCAACGCGCGGATCGCTTTTTCGTAGGCGCCGCTTTTGACCGTCGCGCGAGTGCCAATGATCCCGATGCGGCCATTCCGTGTCGCGGCGACCGCGGCTTTCGCTCCGGGCAAGATCACGCCGGTGAGAGGGACCGCCAAACTCTCATGCAACAGCGGGACGGCCAGCGCCGAAGCCGTGTTGCATGCGACGACGATCATCTTGGCATTTTCGGCCAGAAGCATCTCCGCGATCTCCGTGCTGTAGCGCTGAACGGTGCTCGCGCTTTTTCCTCCATAGGGAACGCGCGCGGTATCGCCGACATAAATGATCGACTCGTTAGGTAAAACCTTGCGCATCGCTGCCACCACCGTCAGTCCGCCGATTCCGGAGTCGAAAACTCCGATGGGCCTGCGCGCGGAATCCATTTCGTTTGCCATTGCGCTTAATCCCCTGCGCTGACGGAAACGGACGGCTCTTCGCTGGACAGCTGAGCGCTGGGCGCGTCCGGCGCGAGCGGTTCTGTGATTGATCGATCATGCGGCGGAAGAGTTGTTTTCGCCACTGCAAAGCTGCCGCCGTTGCTCTTAAAGTTGACCGCGGCGTTGTAGTTCTGGATGCCTTGCGCGATTGCGACCCCGAGTTGTTGACGATATTGAGCCGTTGCGATCCTTTGTCCTTCGGCCGGGTCGCTCAGGAATCCTGCTTCCAACAGAACGGCGGGAACTCTTATGCCGCGCAACACATGAAAACGCGCGTGACGAATGCCGCGATCGAACGCGGCGACGCGGGAGAGAACCGAGGCATGAACGGCCGCCGTGACCGCGATGTTCTGTGGATCCTGCGCGTTTCCAGCCGCCCACTGAGTGTCTGTCACGGAGGGGTGCGTTTCGTCCGAAGCGTTCGACGCCACATCGGCCGGCGCCAGGGAATAGCTTTCAATTCCAGCGCCGCCGCTGCTGGAGTTAAAATGAATGCTGACGAAGACTGCGTCCGCGAAACTGTTGGCGAAAGCGACGCGATTTTCGAGTGACACGGCTTTGTCGCTTAATCGTGTCATTTCGACTTTAAAGCCCTGACGAAGCAGCTCCTCTCGAGCCGCGAGCGCCACATCGAGCGCGAAAGCCTTCTCCGATCCCCACTGATTTGTCGCGCCTCCATCCATCCCGCCGTGTCCAGGGTCGAGGACAACGGTCTCGACGTTATGAGCACCATGAATCCGGTGTGGTCGCAGGACTGGCTCGATGATCTTGCTTATGTCCATCGCGGAGATCAGATCGTCGTCCGCGGAACCCAGGAGCGGAAAGTCAGTGAAGAAACGCACGCCGTTGATGTAAAGATCGCTGGTGCCGGCCTGCGCCCGGATGGCGCGCCGTTCGTTCCGCAGTGAAACCGTGCGATTCACGCGCGCGTAGTCTGGGAACTGATAGAACTGCGCAACATTTGAAAAAGTAACGTAATCGCGCCCCTGCAAATGCAGAATCGACCAGTCGGACGCGTTGGCCGATACGCAAAAAAACGTCGAAAGCAGTGCGACGAAACATTGGGCGAGGCGCATTCTGGGCAAAATCACGGCACCCTAGCTGCGTCGCAAGTGGTTTAGCGGGCGGCCTTATTGCAGAGGCAGATGCAATAATGGCCTCGTTACGGCCCCGGAAGATCGGAACACATCCTCGCTGGCAACAGAGACGCAGTCAGGAGGGCGACGGACGCTGGTTTTCTTTTGCAAACGCACCGCGCTCTCGCATCATTCCTCTCCATGCCCGAGCTATCGAAAACTTACAATCCGGGCACCGTCGAGCCGAAATGGTATCAACGCTGGTTGAGCGCGGGGAGCTTCCGTGCTGATCCCGCTTCGTCGAAGCCGGCATTTTCAATCGTCATTCCGCCGCCAAACATCACCGGTGTTCTCACGCTCGGACACGTTTTAAATAACACGATCCAGGATATTCTCGCGCGACGCGCGCGGATGCAGGGCTGCGAAGTTTTGTGGTTGCCCGGCACCGATCACGCAGGTCTGGCGACGCAAACGGCAGTCGAGCGGGCCTTGCGCAAAAGCGAAAAGGTCACGCGGCACGATCTCGGTCGCGCAGAGTTCCTTCGTCGCACCTGGGCTTGGCGCGAGCAGCATGGGCGCATCATTTTCGCACAACTTCAACGGCTCGGTTGCTCGTGCGATTGGTCGCGCGAACGCTTTACGCTGGACGAAGATTATGCGCGGGCGGTGCAGCAAGTCTTCGTCGAGTTGCATCGTAAGGGCCTGATCTATCGGGGACGTCGCATGATCAATTGGGATCCGGCGGCCTTGACCGCTCTCTCCGACGAAGAAGTCATTCCGACGCCGCAGAAGAGCACGTTGTACTACGTCCGCTACGAGATCGCCGAATGTCCGGACCGGTTCATTGAGATCGCAACAACGCGTCCCGAAACTATCATGGCCGACACTGCGGTCGCGGTGCACCCGCAGGATGAACGTTACCGCGAGCTTGTCGGAAAACACGCGCGGCGACCGCTGGCGTCCGACATGATTCCGATTATCGCCGACGATGCGATCGATCCGAAGTTCGGAACGGGAGTTTTGAAGGTGACGCCCGCGCACGACAAAGCCGACTTCGAGATCGGCCTTCGTCACCAGTTACCGGTGCTCGATATCTTACACCCCGATGGGCGCATCAACTGTCCCGCCTGTCCGGAGCTCGACGGGCTCGATCGCTTCGAAGCGAGGAAGAAAGCGGCTGAGCTGCTGCGAGAGCGCGGCGCTCTTCTAAGAGAAGAGCCCTACGAGAACAATGTCGGTTTTAGCGAACGCGCTGGCGTCCCGATCGAGCCGCGACTGAGCGAACAGTGGTTTTTGCGCTATCCGAAAACGGCCGATGCGCTGCGCGTGGTTCGCGCGCACCTGATTCGATTCTTTCCCGCGCATTGGGAAAAAGTCTACGCCCAATGGCTCGACCATATTCAGGACTGGTGCATCAGCCGCCAGGTCTGGTGGGGACACCGCATCCCCGCGTGGTACGACACGGCCGGCAAGATCCGCGTCCAGATTGACTCGCCGGGTGAGGATTGGAGGCAAGATCCGGACACGCTCGACACCTGGTTTTCGTCCTGGCTTTGGGCCTACGAAACGATGGACGTGGCGACACGCCGAAAATTCTATCCCACCAGCGTTCTCGTGACCGCGCCCGACATCATTTTCTTCTGGGTCGCTCGCATGATCATCGCCGGCCTGGAGTTCCGACCCGGAAAATCCGATCGTGACGAAGACAACATCCCCTTTCGAGATGTTTATTTCACCGGGTTAATTCGCGACCGAGCCGGGCGAAAAATGAGCAAGTCGTTAGGCAACTCGCCCGATCCGCTTGAACTAATCGCAAAATACGGAGCGGATGGTTTGCGCTTCGGACTCATGCGTATCGCGCCCAGCGGTCAGGATATCCGCTTCGATGAAAAGCAGATCGAAGAAGGCCGCAATTTCGCGACCAAGCTCTGGAATGCGGCCCGCTTCCGGCAAATGCATGGCCCCAGCGAACCCGCGCCTCGGCTGGAGGAACAGGCTCTTTCGATTTACGCGATCGAAATTCTCTCGCTTCTGAACGAGGTGCTGCCTGACCTGGAGCTCAGTCACCGCGAATATCGTTTCAACGAAGTGGCACAGAAGCTCTACGATTTTTTTTGGAACGATTACTGCGACCGATTTGTCGAGGCCGCGAAAACGGAGATTTTCGGCGAGGATCCAGCGGCGAAAAAAGCAGTTCTCGCGGTCATGGACGTGGTGCTTTCAGCCGTCTTGCGACTGCTCCATCCGCTCATGCCGCACATCACGGAGGAGCT
>JACCXL010000123.1 GCA_013697015.1 Chthoniobacterales bacterium
CCCACCCATACACGCCGCTCCGAGGAGAGCCAGGCGCTCCAGCAATTCTCGACGCCGTCTGACGGGCATAAGGCAAAAAGTGTGCCGCATCGGCGCCGAAATATATCACAGTGGCCAAGCCAATCGAATCCCCAAAGCCAAAACGCCGGGCGCGATGCGCGGCGAAATCGCCCTCAAGCCGCAGACAATCCATCCATAGAAGCTTGCCATCGCAATGGATCGACCAGGAATCTCGCAATTGCCCGTGCGTGAGAATCTCGTCGCGTGCGATCCGCCCGAAAATCACCACTTCGGCGGCCAAAAACCGCGATTTTTGCTCGACGAAAACCACTTGCTGCCGGGGCAGCCGTGCGCCATCGAAAAGAATTGTCTCTTGAGGCCGCCAAATCAGAAGCCCGTCACCAGAAACGCGCAAATCGTTCGATACGGCACAAGTTTCAGTCAGCGAACGATAGATTTTTCCCGCGGCCTGAGTTGTGACCTTCATCCTTGCGCCCATCCCGACGGTTATCGTTGTTGAAAGACGATCACCTTCTACCAGACCTCCGCCTGTATTTACGATAATGGCTTCCATGATGGAGCGGTCAGAAACACTCGGGAAAAAAACACGGCAGGGGGCATTCTGGCGTAAGCTGCTCAGCCTCGTTTCCCCTGATGTGCAAACAACCCCGAGCGCGAAGCCGCCATCCGCCCGCTGAAATCGTCGCAAATACGCGTCTTCGCCGAATGACAAAATTTCTGGAGTTTTTGTCATCGCATCACGAGGGCCGTGCGTGTCCATGCGTGGTGCGCGACCGGTTCAACCCCGCGCTCGCATCAACCACGATATTCGTTTGGACATCTTCTTGTAAACCCCCGTAGGCGGCGGCTAGATTGTCGGACTTGCCGTAGAACAGCGTCAGGCCGACCGCGAAGACCATGAGCAGCCATGAACAATCCATCAAGCCTCTCATCGAGATAGGTGGCCCAGGTCGCCGATCGCCTGTCTTTCCACGCCAGAGCCCTACTACCCGCTCAAGCTTGTTGTATAGCCAGAGTTCCTCCCCTTCTAATCATCCTCGCTCATGGGTCGCATCTCGCGCCTGTGACGCGCGGGGGCAGATATGGGGGCGTATTGGATCGAAGAGCGCCGCCTCGCTTCAGACGCGGCTGTGAACAAACGTGCTCCAGCGCCAGACGTGAGGCAACGCAAGACCCGTCCGGTCAAACGGTAGGCTCCAGCGCCATCAATTGCATGGATGGCGGATAGAGCATCGGCGTGTGCTTCCGGCCGTCAACCCAGGCGTCGACCATATCAGCCCACTCCTGCATCATGTGGCGGCGCTGATACTCATACTCCGCCTTGTTGTAGATGCCGCGTGACGACCGCCCGTCCTCGTGAGCCAGGCACTTCTCTATCCAGTCGCTGTTGAAACCCAGCTCGTTGAGGAGCGTGGAGCCGGTGCGCCTGAGATCGTGAACCATGAACGGCTCCAGGGGCAGCCCCTCCTTCCTGGCCAGCTCGACCACGGCATAGGTGATGCGGTTGAACGTGGCGCGAGACATCGGCGCGTCGGCGTCGTAGCGAGATGGCAAGAGATAGCGCGAATTCCCGGCGCAAGTTTTCAACGCGATCATGATGTCGAGCACTTGCTGCGAAAGATAGATGTTATGAGGTTTTGACCGTTTCATCCTTTCCTTGGGAATCGACCAGACGGCATTCTCGAAATCGACCTCGTCCCAGGTGGCATCCTGCAATTCGCTCTTACGGACCATCGTCAGCAAAAAGAGCTTCATGCCGAGCCGGATTGTCGGGAGCGTCGGCACATGCTCGATCTGCTTGAGCATGATCCGAATCTCTGCAGGCGATAGCGACCGATCTTTGGGAACAAACGTCGCGATCGAAGCCGGTCCGACCTCCTCGGCCGGATTGGCCACCTTTTCACCGTGCAGGATCGCGAAGCCGTAGACGAGCTTGATAATATCCCGCACGTGGACCGCCGTCGCCGGCGCGCCCCGGTCCTTCACCTTCGCGCACAGGACCCTCACGTCGCCCGAGGTGATCTCGGTGAGGAGCCGATTTCGAAACGCAGGCAGGATATCACGCTCGATGATTGCGCGACGCATCGCGCGCGTGCTGTCGGCCATAGGCCCGGCCGTCAACCACTTCTCACCGAATTCGCCGAAGCTCTTCGCTTCCTTGATACGACGTTTTT
>JACCXL010000130.1 GCA_013697015.1 Chthoniobacterales bacterium
CTTGGCGGGAAAGGAGGATGTCATTCTGCTCGATAAATTATGTCATGCCTCGCTGATCGATGGAGCGAAACTAAGTGGCGCCGCTCTGCGCGTCTTTCCCCACAATCATCTTGGGAAATTGGAAAGCCATCTCGAATGGGCACACCGAGAGCGTCCCGACGCTCGCATTCTCATCGTCACGGAATCGGTTTTTTCGATGGACGGCGATCGCACTCCCCTTTCCGAGTTGATCGATCTCAAGAAACGCTTCGGCGCGATGCTTCTCCTGGATGAAGCACATGCAATCGGAGTGCTCGGTCCCGCCGGTCGAGGATTGGCCGCGGAGCTGAACCTAACGCAGCACGTGGACGTGCAGATGGGAACGTTGAGCAAGGCGCTCGGCGTGAGTGGAGGATATGTCTGCGGCTCTCATTCGCTCATCGATTGGTTCGTAAACCGGGCGCGCTCGTTTATTTTTTCTACTGCGCCCCCGCCCGCTCTGGCGGCTGCTGCGCTCGCGGCGATCGAGTTTCTCCAGAGCGAGGACGGAAAGACGCGCCGCCGCGTATTATGGGAGCGGATTAAACTGCTGCGACGTTCCCTGCCGACGCAAACGCCCGTCGCAACCGCCACGCAAGTGACGGCCGAGGAGCTTGGCAGCGCGATCCACGTGTGGCCAGTCGGCGATGAGCGGACTGCCTTGAATCTTGCGCGCTCGCTCCGAGGCGAAGGACTGCTTGTCCCAGCTATCCGATATCCTACCGTGGCGAGAGGATCGGCACGCTTAAGAATTACGGTGACAGCGGCGCACCATGAGACACAGATTTTGTCGCTCTGTGAAGCGCTCGCACGCCACGTCAAGTAAACCGCCTGGCCCGCGGGCCGCGGTTATGGATGGGAGGCGGCAACGTCGCGAAGGAGCGGCGATGGAACCAGCGCTGGATTGCGGTTCACATCGAGCGGGCCTTCCGCCGGAATATCCTCGGGACCTTGCGCGGGTGGCATCGGTTCAGCCTCGGCAGAGGCGTCGTTATGGCTCGCATACCTGCCCTCGACGCTTTTCCTGCTCGAACTCGTCCGCGTCGTGGTTTCGCAAGCAGTGAAAACTGCGAACGCGAGAAGACAAACGGCAATTCTGGCGATCATGGTTCAGACTTCCTTTCGACGGAGAAGCTCCGTCGCTGGTCTATAGATACTATATTCGTGTCGCGCTAGGCAACTACGATCTTCGCTCCCGCAACGCCGCGAATTCTGTGACGCTCACGGTATCTAATCCTTCAGGATACGAATCGGCTGAGAATCGGCTGCAGCCGGCTGAGCGTCGCTGTAGGCCAAAGTTTTCGGTCCGTCACGAGCGCTGTATCGAGCGCGGAATGCTCCGGCCAGGTCGCGGCCGCTGGAATGCGTTGTATGACTTCCGGCAGGATCTTCTTCGCCGTCTCTGCGTTTGCCACTAGATGAGCGAAGACAGATTCTGCCGAGACCGGTTCCTCCTCAATTTTCCAGCAATCGTAATCCGTGATCATCGCCATGGTGGCGAGTGCGATTTCCGCTTCGCGCGCCAATTTCGCCTCCGGCAGATTCGTCATTCCGATCACATCAAAGCCGTGGCGCCGGTTTAGTTCCGACTCGGCGCGCGTCGAGAAGGCTGGACCGTCCATGTTCACATAAGTACCACCGTTGTGCACCGTCACGCCGAGACCCTGGGCAGCTTGCGCCAATAACTGCCGCAAATCCGCGCTGATCGGTTCAGCGAATCCGACGTGCGCCGCGATGCCTTCACCAAAAAACGTGTGCTCGGAGCCGCGGCTGGTCCGATCATAAAACTGCGACGGTAAGAGCACATCGCGCGGTTTGTATTTTTCCTGCAAACTTCCAACCGCCGTCACACAGATGATCCACCGGACATTTAAGGAACGGAGCGCCCAGATATTGGCGCGATGATTCAGCTCGTGCGGCAACAGTCGATGCCCGCTCCCGTGCCGCGGCAGAAAGTAGATCTGGCGTCCATGCATGCGGCCGCCGATCAGAGCGTCTGAAGGCGGTCCAAACGGCGTCTCGACGTTGTGTTCCGCAGGCTCCGTCACGCCCTCCATCTGATACAGTCCGCTGCCACCTATGATTCCGATTGCGGGAGCTTCGTCCTTCATGAGAAGCGCGATTTAATCTTAACCAGTGACGATGGGAAGTGGATAATGTGCATCGCAGGCGCCCGAGAAATTTCTGTTCATCGTGATGGTCGCGGCTTGATAATAAACAGCACATGAAAGCCGCGCTCCTCGATCCTGGCGATCATTGCTGCATCCGTCATTTCTTGCGTATCGACGCCGTCTTCCCAAATGCGCTCCGCGACGCGATCGGAAAGCGCCGCTTTCGCCGAGGCGCCGCAAGATCGGCCCGGACTCGGAACCCAGTGGGGCGAGACGAGGGAATCCCGCGTCGTCGGAACTCAGTTCGAACGCGCGGATCCGGATACGCCTCTCGCCGTCGCCGCCATTAATTACAACGACGCTGCCGGCATTCGCGCCATGGTGGGGGGCGCGATCTGGCAACGCGCCTGGCTTAAGAAATCGGACCGATCTCCGCCTGGAAATCGTGCTCTCCGTCGATGGACTCGATGTGCTTGACGGGAAAAAGGCTTCGTTCCGAAAACATGGCTACGTCGTTGGACCCCATCGCCACCTGGTCGTGGATGGTTTTCGCCAAAGCACCGAAGCAGTCGCAGCGTTTCGTTTCAGTCCCGTGCGCGAATCAAATGCGAACGAAAAATACGGCAACGCGCGCGACGTCGGCGTAATCGGAGCGGCCATCTTCAACGAACGCGGAACTAATCCTTGGAGCGAACGCGAAGTGCGGCGGCGGTTGAAGGCAAATCCATTTCCGGGCGGCTTCGCCACGCCGCCGTAATTCCCGTTACCTTGTCAGCGATGGCGCACCCCGCCGTGCTGTGCCATTTTCCTGCCCGCCGATGCCGAAATTTTTCATCAAGACCTATGGCTGCCAGATGAACGAGCGCGATTCGGAACAGGTGGCGCATTCTCTCATCGAACGCGGCTACGAAGCGGTCGCGCACGAGGGCGAGGCCGATGTGGTCCTCTTGAACACGTGCAGCGTGCGCGATATGGCGGAGCAGAAAGCTCTCGGAAAAATGGGGATGCTCGGGCAGCTGGCGAAGCGCCGCCCGGAAGTCGTGTTCGGATTTCTCGGATGCATGGCGCAAGCGCGCGGCAGGGCGTTGCTTAAAGGCCTCTCTCACATGGATCTTGTTGCCGGCACGCAGAAATTCCATCGCGTCGCGGATTACGTGGCAGAGTTGCTGGAGAAAAAGCGCGCGCGGCGCATGGATGATCCGCGATTTTCGATTTGCGACACCGAAGAAGAACCGGGTTCTCAAAAAACGATTCGTGACCAGCGGCTCTCGCCTCGGCAGGCGACGGCGTTCGTTTCCATCATGCAAGGTTGCAACATGCATTGCACATTTTGCATCGTTCCCAGAACGCGCGGCGCTGAACGCAGCCGCTCGATCGCGGAAATCGTTCTAGAAGTGCGAGCTCTGGTGGATCGCGGAATCAAGGAAGTGACACTTCTCGGCCAGATCGTGAATTTATATGGCCGGCACGAGTTTCCGAAAGTTGGCGGCAAGAGCCCTTTCGTGCAGTTACTCGAAGCGGTGCACGCAATCGATGGTCTCGATCGGCTCCGCTTCACTTCGCCGCATCCGATCGGTTTTCGCGACGACTTGCTGCAGGCCTTCGTCGATCTGCCGAAACTCGCCGAGCACGTTCATCTTCCACTTCAATCCGGCTCCAATCGGATCCTGAAGGCCATGCATCGCACTTATACCGCCGAGAAATATCTCGCGCTCGTCGAGCGCATCCGCGGCACTCGCCGTGAAATCGCGATCACGACCGATGTCATCGTTGGATTTCCGGGCGAAGACGAGGAGGATTACGCGCAAACGCGTCAGCTCGTCGAGCACGTCCAGTTCGATAACGCCTTCATCTTCCGTTATTCCACGCGGCGCGACACGCCCGCGGCGGAGATGAGCGGTCAGCTCTCCGAGCAGGTGAAGGAAGAGCGGAACCAGGATCTGCTTCGAGTGGTGGATAGTTCAGCCCATCGGGCGAACGAACGACTGGTCGGTCGCAACGTGGAAATACTTTGCGAAGGACCGAGCCGGACGAATGTCGCGCGGCTCATGGGCCGAACCCGCACAAATAAGATCGTCGTCTTCGAAGGCGATCCCGCACTAACCGGAAAGCTGGTGCCGATCAACATCACGCAAGCAAATGGTTTCAGCTTGTATGGAACACCGCTGATGCAAACCTGACCGTCTTTCGCCGAATGATTTACCATCTCTCTCTGCAAACGGCCGGGTTTCTGGCGGCGGCGATCCTGCTTCTGCTTACTCTCCCGGGATTGCTCAAGCCTGATGCTGTCCGGCAGGCGGCGGTTCGTCTGCCTCGCTCACGAACCGCAGGCATCACGCTGCTCTCGATCGATCTGCTCTGGAGTTTCTGGTTGCTCGCCACGATGGAAATGGGCGAGTTCTCCGCCTTTCGCCGCCCGCTTCTCATCGCGCTTCCCATTGGATTTTTCCTCGTCCTGCGCTTCGTCGATGAATTTCTCGCGGTGCGCGCACTCGGCATTCTTTGTTTGCTGGCCGGCGAGCCGCTGCTCGACGCCGCTTTCTTTCGCTACGAACACAGCCGGCTGCTCGTCACTATTTTCGCCTACTTCATCATCACCGCTGGTCTTTTTTGGGTGACGATGCCGTATCTACTCCGGGATCAAATTACTTGGGGCACAAAAAATTCCAATAGGTGGCGCATCCTCCAAGGCCTCGGGGCGCTCTACGGTCTGGCGCTGCTCGTTTGCGCCTTCACCCGTTACTAGCCTCAGTTCACCTTTTGCACGTCCGCGCGGATGAAGCGGATTCTAGTCATTCGAGGCGGCGCAATCGGCGACTTCATCCTCACGTTGCCAGCGATCAAGCTTCTGCGCGAAAGCTTTCCCGCGGCGCGGCTCGAAATACTGGGCTACCAACATATCGTCGCCCTCGCGGAGGAGCGCTTCTACGCCGACGCGACGCGCTCGATCGAATACGCGGGCTTGGCTGGGTTTTTTGCGCGCGGAGGCGAACTCGACGCGGACTTGGTATCATACTTCGGCAGCTTTGATCTGATCGTCAGTTATCTCTTCGATCCGGACGGTATTTTCGAAGAGAACGTCAAGCGCGCGCGGGCCGAAAGGTTTCTGGCCATTTCTCCCAAGATCGGATCGAGCGAACACGCTTCGCGTCAGCTCGCGCGTCCGCTAGAAGCGATCGGGCTTAAGCTCGGCGACTCCTCGAGCCTGCTGTTTCCATCCGCGGCAGACGGCGCAGCCGCGGAGACGATCGCCGGCGATGGGGAAACGATCCTAGCGCTCCATCCGGGAAGCGGCGGTGAGCGCAAGAATTGGCCGCTCCAGAATTGGTTCGCTCTCGGAGATCGCGTCCTTGAGAATCTCCCGGTCGGCGGCCGCATGCTGATCGTGGGCGGTGAGGCGGACGTCGCCCGCACAACGGCCTTGCGAGCGCATTGGAGCAATCCAGCGATCATTTTCGCCGAAGGGATACCGCTGCCGCACCTCGCCGCGGTCCTCGCGCGGAGCTTCTTCATTGGCCATGACAGCGGCATATCGCATCTCGCGGCGGCCGCCGGCGCCAAATGTCTCTTGCTGTTTGGACCGACCGATCCGGATATCTGGGCGCCTACCAATCCCGGGGTGACCGTGCTGCGCGCGCCGTGCGGGAATTTAGACGAGCTGACGGTCGCGACCGTAACGGCTGCACTCGAGCGCGCTAAGAGCTAATGCGCATCGGCATCAAGACGTAAAGGAAAGGGCTTTGAATCTTCAGAACGCCCGGACTCATCTCGTCAATCAGATCGAGAAAAACTTCGTCCTCCGTCAGATTGCGGAGGGGCGCCATGAAAAATTCGGGGTTAAATGCGATGGAGAATTCACGGCCCTTGTAAGCCACCGCCAACGACTCTTTTGCTTCGCCCACTTCCGGCGTGTTCGCGGTGATGTCGATGTTGTTTTTGCTGAAGTTCAGTTTGATCGAATTGGATTTCTCGCTCGCCAGGAGCGAAACGCGATGAAGCGAATTCAGAAACGTTTCGCGCTCCAGCGTCACGCGCTCCTTCGTTTCCGACGGAATGACCTGCCGGTAGTTCGGATAATTCCCCTCGATCAACTTCGAAACAAGGAGGGTGTTGTTCAGATCGAACGCAATCTGGCTGCTGCCGATGCTGACCTTCACGTCGCCCTCGTCCGCGAGAAGCCGCTGCAACTCCGTCACCGCTTTCGTCGGCACGATGATGTCGGCTTCATGACTGCGCGGAAACTCCAGCTCGAGATCGACCATTGCGAGTCGCCGTCCGTCCGTCGCGACCAGGGTTAGTTTGTTTTCCTTCAAGCTGAAGAGGACGCCGTTCAACACATAGCGCGTTTCATCGGTCGAAATTGCATAGGAAGTTTTTCGCAGCCCATCGCGCAAATCTTTCTGCCGAATCGTGATGACCTTGGCGTCTTCAAATTTCGGCAGCGGCGGAAACTCCTCTTCCGGCAGTCCGAGGATTTTGAAGAAGCTCTGGCCGCTCCGAATCGACGCGGCGTTTTTCCCATCCACTTCGATCTGAATCTCGCTCGAAGGCAATTCGCGAATGATGGTGAAAAGGCGTCTGGCGGGCAGCGTGGTCGCACCTTCCTTTTCCACTCGCGCTTCGAAGCTTCCGCGCACTCCGACATCCAGATCGGTCGTCGTTAGGTGCACTTCGTCGCCCTTCGCTTGCAACAGAACGTTCGATAAGATCGGGAGCGTCGTGCGGGTGCTGACGACGTTCTGCACCTGTTGCAAACCCTCGAGCAGCTTTTCCTTTGTGACGCTAAATTTCATGACAGAGAACGGACGAGCTAAGATGTAAGGCTTCGATTTTTATTCGGCAACCGCAAACTCGACCGTGCGCATTGAGAGCGGAAATCTCTCAACAGCGTTTCAGCGAACTGTCGATAAACGAGATCGTCTGGCGAATGTTGTCCTGCTCGGCGATGCGCCTCTTCACCAGCTTGCACGCGTGCAGCACAGTGCCGTGGTCGCGACCGCCGAAAGCTTCACCGATCTCGCTCAGCGAAGCCTTCGTTAATTCGCGCGCGAGATACATCGCAATCTGACGCGGGAACGCGATGCTGGCCGGGCGTCGTTTACTCGTCATATCAGCAATGCGCACATCGAAGTGCTCCGCCACGCGCTTCTGGATCTGTTCGATCGTGACAACCTGCCGCGCCTCCTCCTGTAAAATATCTTTGAGGAGGTGCTCGACCACTTCGTTCGTCAGCTCCTTCCCGCTGAGCGACGCGAACGAGGCGACACGCATCAACGCCCCTTCCAATCGCCGGACGTTGGTGCGGATGCGGTTGGCGAGAAAATCAAAGATTTCGTCGCGCAATTTGATCTGCAATGTCCGCGCTTTCTTGCGCAAAATCGCCATCCGCGTTTCCACATCTGGCGGCTGCAGTTCCGCCGTCAGCCCCCATTCGAAACGGGAGACGAGGCGATGTTCGAGATTGGAAATTTCGGATGGCGGACGATCGCTCGAGAGCACGATTTGTTTGTGTCCGTCGAAAAGGGTGTTGAAGGTGTGAAAGAATTCCTCCTGCGAGCGCTCTTTGCCACCGAGGAATTGGATGTCGTCGATCAAGAGGAGGTCCGCCTGCCGATAGCGCTTCCGGAACTTGACGAGCGTGCTGTGCTGGATCGCGTCGATGAACTCATTGATGAAGAGCTCACTCGAGAGATACATCACTTTCGAATTTTTGTTTTTGCTCGAGACGTATTGCCCGATCGCCTGCATGAGGTGGGTCTTGCCGAGACCCACTCCGCCGTAAACGAAGAGCGGGTTGTAGGTCCGGGCGGGCGACTGCGCGACCGCCAGGCTGGCGGCATGTGCGATTTCGTTATTGGGACCGACGACAAAGGACTCGAAGGTGTTGCGCGGATTCAATCCGAGGCCGCTGCTCGCATTTCTCCCGTCTCGATTTCGGTCGAGCGCGGGTTCGATCGCGCTGTCCGCATCAACCGCCGCAACGACTTCGGATTTCGCGGAGCCTTCCGCCGGGAGCGAAAATTTAATCGCGCGCGGAGTGCCAAACGCACTCACAATTGCAGCCTGCAAAGCCGCCATGTGATTACTTTCGATCCAAAATTGATAGATGTTGTTCGGAACGCGAAAGGTAAACGATTCGGCACTCGCTTCCACGAGCTGCAGCGAGGAAAACCAGCGCTTAAAAGTGTCCGGGCTAACAAGCGGCTTAAGGGCAATGGACAACTCCTCCCATATCTGTGTACACGTCGCGTCCATGCGGAGTTGTTAACAGCGTTAAACTACTCCCCGGTGGAGTCGCGCGTCAGGAAAAAGCGGCGGAAGATCATGCGCGAAAGCGGAATCGAAATCGTCAACTCTGCCTGCGGACGAAGGAGTGCGTTGCGGAAAATACGCTTTATACGAGGGAAAATTGCGGAAATGACTGTCTCGCGCCGTGGCTGAAGAGGCGCAGGGGCTGCCGTTGTGGCTGGCGTGCCTCGCGCCTTTCAGTGGTGTCTCGGTTATCGTCATTCTCTCTCCTCGAAATTTTCCCAAACTGTTCACATCTTATTCACACCCACGGTCCATTGCTCCCTGCCAGCAGCTTCAGATTAGAAACCGCCAAAACTAGCGACAAGAAAAAATCTGAACTTTATTTTCTTTTGATGGTCAAAAAAACCTTGACTGAAAATCGTTCAAAAAAGTTAACGCGTCGCCTAACGAGTCCAGCCACGAGAACCATTGACGGCGTAGAAGCAATCGGCGAGTTCCGCCCGTGCGCGGCGAAACTACCGCACGCCAGCGCCCACCTGAGCACTGACACTGGATGCAGATCGGAATTTCCTTCGGGAGGCGGCCAGCGAGCAGTTGCGCGTTTTGCGGCCTTGCTCCTGGTTTTTCTGACGGGGTTCACAGCGCCGGCGGGCGCCGCGGAGGATATTTTCCCGCCGTTCGGCTTTCGCTGGAACGATGCCAGCGCGCGCGTGGAGCGGATTCTAATCGGCGCGAAGGCGAAAATCGTGGCCCGCGAGCAAAAGGAAAAGCGCGAGATCTGGACGGTGGAGGGCCTTGTGCAGCCGGGCCTGAAGCGGACGCTCTTCAGCTTCCGTGAGGGCTTTCTCGTGCAGGTGGAGCTGCAATACGAGTACCCGGAGCGAAACATCGAATGGTACAACGATCGGATGGGCGAAATCCGGCGCTATTTCGATGCGAAATTCGGGACCGGCAAGCTGGTCTCGCGCACGCGCGACAACGACTCTGATGTGATTCAGACGCTGGTCGGCTATCAATGGATCGTCGGGAATACGATGCTGGAGCTTTTCTACTTCTCCGCGCAGCGCGACCCAAACGTGTTCCGTACCATTACCGTCACCTACAAGGCGCTTTAGCGCGCCTGATCAATCGCGTCGGTTTTCTTTTTGCAAGCGCTTGAGCCGGCTCGCGAGGCTCACCTTCAGCGCCGAGCTCATCCGATCGATGAAAAGAATTCCGTTCAGGTGATCTATTTCGTGCTGGAGCGCGCGGGCGAGGAGCCCGGTCGCTTCAATTCTCACTTCAGCGCCTTCCAGCGTGAGCGCTTGGGCCACGACCCTAGAGGTCCGCTCCACGTCGCCGGTGATCTCGGGGAAGCTGAGGCATCCTTCAATCTCGATGAGACTCTCGCCTCCGAGCTCGAGTTGCGGATTGAGGAGCACGAGCGGCATCGCCGCCACCGGATCCACCTCTGCTCCGTTCAACTTCATCGTGCTCGGTCGGTCTTCGACGTGTGAAACATCAATGACTGTGAGTTGCAACGCGCGACCTACCTGTTGCGCCGCCAGTCCGACGCCGTTCGCCGCGTGCATTGTTTCCAGCATGTCGCTGGCGAGCGCGTGCACGGAAGCATCAATCTGCTCCACGCGCTTCCCCTTCACGCGCAGAATCGGATCGCCATATTGCAAAATCGGCAGCCTCATTTCTCACCGTGCATAAAGGCCGGGAGATTTTTCACGCCCGCCAGTTTGAGCGCATCCATGACCTTGATAATGGTGCCGAAAGACGCCTTCTTATCAGCCTGTAGGGCGAGAGACGATTTTCGCGTTGCCGGTAATCCGCGAATCGCGGCTTCCAGTTGATCGACCTCGATATTCTGTCCGTCCAGCTTCACGCCGTCGTTCTCATCCACGCTCACAATTGCGTGCTCCAGTTCGAGCGGCGCGTTCGTGGAAGTCTTCGACTCCGGCAGATTGATCTGCACCTCCGGCTGGTCGCGTTTGAAGGTAGTGGAGACGACGAAAAAGATCAGGAGAATGGTCAGAATATCGACCAACGAAACGATGATGATCGATGGCGCGCGCCGCTTGCGGTGGGCGAACTTCATCGCGCGAAGAAGACGCGTTTCACGCGATCGGCGCGTGCGCGGCAGCCGTGGGTCGGACTGTCGTGTCGGGGCGACCAATCCGGCCGTAGTAGCATTTCGTGATCAAATCGGTCACGAGCGTTTCCATTTCCACCGACATGGCTTCGACTTTCTTCGAGAAATAACTGAACGCGATCAGGCTCGGCACCGCGATGGAGAGGCCGAAGATCGTTGTGTTTAACGCCTCGGAAATCCCGAGCGCGATCCCCTTCGCGTCCGCGGCTCCAGTGCTGAGGCCGAGCCGGGCGAAGACGTGCACCAGGCCGGAGACGGTGCCGATTAATCCGAGCAACGGCGCGATGCCGGTGATCACCTCCAGGATGATCAATCCTTTCTCCAGCCGGACCATTTCGTAACGAGCACGCGTCTGCACGAATTCGACATTCTCCGAACGCGGCCAGCGCAGATGATGCAGCGCCACGCGCACGATCCGAGCGAGCGCGGAATCGTCCTGCTCCGCGATTCGCGCCAGGCGCTCGGCACTCGCGCCCGGAACGAGCCGCTCGATTTCGCTCTCGATCACCAGCGGCAGCACATTCCTCTCCCGCAGCGCGATCGTCCGAAGAATAATCGTCGTAACCGCGACAATCGAGCAAGCCAGCAACGGCCAGATGAATGGTCCGCCCTTGCTGAAGAATCCGGCCAGACCACTCATCGCATCCGCCGTCTCGGCAAAAATCATCATGCTGCTGCTCATTGGTTTCCGTACATCGTGAAAGTAATTTCTTCCTGCAGCCCCTCGGGCGGCAATGTTTGCGCGAGCTCCTCTGGAATCGGCGGAACTTTTATTTCTTGGACCGACTCAAGACAAACATTGGCGAACGCTTCATTCGAGGTGTTCCCCGCGAGCTTGAGATTCGCCACGTGCCCTGCGCGGTCAATCGAAAATGTGAGTTGCGCCGTGCCGATCGAAATGAGGTCGCCGCGTTGCTTCGTATAGTAATACCACCTCGACCCAATCGCATCATGAACCTGTTTTGTATATCGGCCCAGGGGTGTGCCGACCGCGTTGACCGCCGATGCGCCGCGATTGGTGATGCGGCCGGAGACGCGTGTCTGTTCTTTCTCTGCCTGATAGGCGGACGACGGTTGCTCCGGCTGCGGGCGCGCCGCGGACAGCTCGGGCGATGGCGCTGTCTCAGGAGTTGAACTGGCCTGCCGTTCGTCCGGGGGAGAGATCGCGGGTGGCGGCGTGGAAGTGAGCATCGCAAACTGTTCCGGCTCCGGAGTTGAAACAGGAACCGGCGTGGGCGTCGGTTTTGGAGCCTCACTAGGCTTCGGCGAAGGTTTGCTCGCCACCGATGGTTTAGGCGTCGGACTCGGAAGTGCGGTTGATTGGGGCCGCGGCTGAGCGCCTTCGGTGGGCAACGAAAACGAGTGCGTTTCCAAGTTTAGCGGCCGATTCTTTCCTTCCTGCGACGGCAAAGGCGCGCCCCCACTCGCGGGCAGCGTGCTAGCGGCGACCGAATTCGCGTTTGACTCAAACGTTTGCTCTTTCGGCGCCTCGGCAGACTCCTTGGATGGGTTCGTTTCCAGGTAAGATGGATTCTTGGGCACGGGCGGCGGCGCGACCGGCGAGAGATCCACCAGAGTCAGCTCGGGCGGCTTCTCCTCATCCGCGAGGGGTTCGGCCGCAGCACCGCCGCCGAAACCAGCCAGCGAGAACGCGACCACGAGGTGAATGAAGATCGAGGCGATGATCGCGCCCCAAAGCTTCCGCCGTTCGTTAGTCAATTGCATACAGCAGCACGAAGCGCCGGCGCGATCCCAGCTTGCTCAACGCGATCTCTCTGCTCCAATGCCGCCACCGTAGATCACCTCGCCTTTCTGGACAAACGAGGAGCTGGTTTTGTGCTTGATGGCTTGCGCTTTTGGCTCGCAGTCGTCCGCGCGTGGTGAAACAGGTACTGCTGGGCGTAGCCACCGTAGGCACCGAAATACTCGTTGCAGAATTGGCGGAGTTTCTCACTCGTCAATTTCCGGCGTCGCTGCAGATATCGCTCTCGGAGAATGCGTTCGATCCACACATCAATGGGAAATGCCCGCAGCCGCTCGTAGGCGAAGAGCAGCACGCAATTGGCGATCTTGGCTCCGACTCCCGGCAACTCGCAAAGGCGCGCGCGCAGCTCCTCGTCTGGTAGCGTGGCAAGCCGATCGAGATCGACTTCGCCGCGGCTGATCAATCGCGCGGTCGAGAGCAGGTTTTTCGCGCGATAACCGAGCGCGCATTTGCGCAGCTCAACCTCGTTGAGTTCGGCGATGCGACGCGCCGCCGGATAAACGTGCGTCTCGATTCCGTGAACAGTCCGCGTTTCGCCGAAGCGCCGTCGCAGCGTCCGCGAAATCTGCCGGATGTGCGCGACCTGTTTCATCGACGACGTGATAAAAGTCGCGAGACATTCCCAGCGCGGCTGACGAATAATGCGCAGTCCGCGGCAATAATCGCTCGCCGTCCGCATCGCGGGATCGTTAGGGAAGGAAGCGCAGATTTCAGCAAGCGGATGATCGAGTGAAAAATAGCGGCTGATCACTCTGGGGAGCGTAGGCGGCTCGCCGTCGCGGACTTTCAACACGCTCCCGCACTGCTCCACGTAAACCGCGCGATCGCCGATCGCTCCGACGAATCCTGCGCCGGCTCTCTCCCAGTGAAACGCCTGGCCGGAATCAAGGGTGAGCGCGAGATCGAAATCGGGAGCTTCGATCGTTTCGAACGCAGTTCGCCTCATCCAGAGAAGTTAAGCGACCTCCATCGTGCCGCAGAAAAAAAAGCACTTTGCGCGTCGCGCTGATTTCTGGCACCTAAGGCGCCGTGGACCTGCGCCTCGCGATCGACACCGCCGTCCTCTTCCTGTATTTCGCGATCATCATTTTCATCGGCCTGCGGATGGGCCGGAAAGAAGATAATCTGGAAGATTTCGCGCTCGGCGGCCGGCGCATTCCGTGGTGGGCTGTGCTCGCTTCGATCGTCGCGGCCGAGACAAGCGCCGCCACCTTTTTCGGCACGCCCGGCGAAGGCTTCGCACTGCGCAATTACACCTACCTGCAGCTCGCCATCGGCACGATCATCGCGCGCATTCTCGTCAGCTACATCTTCATCAAGCCGTACTACGATTACAAAGTTTACTCGATCTACGAGTACCTCACTGTGCGCTTCGGCGTCGGCACGAAAAACGCCGCGTCCGCCGTCTTTCTCTTCACGCGTGTGCTCGCGTCTGGCGCGCGGTTATACGTCGCCGCGATTGCGCTCGCCCTCGCCTACGAGTTGGTCACGGGCAACCGTCCAAATCCGGCGCAGACACTTTGGATTTACGTCGGCGCCTGTGTCGTGATTGTCGTCCTGACCGCGATTTACACGACGCTCGGTGGGATCAAAGCGGTCGTCTGGACCGATTTCATTCAGGCTTCCATCATGATGGGCAGCGCGCTCGTCGCGCTTGGCTTGCTCTACTCCGCAATCCCCGGCGGCTGGCAGGAAATCGTGGGGCGGCACGGCGGATTCGGCGTCTCCGATTTCATCGCCACCGGTCTCGATCCCGCCAAGAGCGGCTGGGCGAAATGGAAAGGAATGTTCGAAATCGAGTACACGATTTTCGCAGGCCTGATCGGTTCGACCTTTGTCACGATGGCGACGCACGGCACCGATCAGGACATGGTGCAGCGAATGTTAACCGCACCCGATATTCGGCGCAGCCGGCGCTCGCTCATGCTCAGCGGCCTCGCGGACATCCCGATCGTGCTGACCTTTCTCAGCATCGGCCTGCTGCTCTGGACCTACTACCAAGCGCACCCGGACCCGACACTGCCGAAATCGCCTAACGAGATTTTCTGCCATTTCGTGCTGCACCAAATGCCGGTCGGCCTCCGCGGATTATTGATCGCGGGAATTTTCGCGACCGCGATGGGCTCGCTGAGCACCGCGCTGAACGCGCTCGCCACCAGCTTCACGCGCGACTGGTATCAGACGTACATTAATCGTACTGCAACGCAGGCTGAGAGTTTGCGCGCGGTGCGCCGCGCCACGGTCGCATTCTCCGTGCTCATGATCGTAGTCGCTTCTGCCACTTCCTACATCGTCGTCATTCACCCGACCGTGCGCATTATCCCGATCGTGCTTGGGATTTTTGGTTACACCTACGGTCCGCTGCTCGGCGTTTTCCTTTGCGGAATGTTGACCCGCCGCCGTGGCACCAACGTTGGGAACGTCATCGCGATGATCATCGGATTCATCGCCGTCGCGATCATTAGCGGATTGCCGAATAGCATCGCGCGAATCATCGGCGGCCAGAATTATGCGTTCTACACGCAGCCCGCTCTCCTACCCGTCGCCGAGTTCCCATGGTGGATCTGCTTCGGCACAATCGTCACGTTCCTCATCGCGATCTGTTTTCGATCGGAACACGCGCACGAGCGGCCGGTCGGTGTGACGCCTCAAACCGCGCCGTAAATCGGCATTTCCGCGGCTCCAAACGGAGAAGGTCGCGTTTTGTACGAAAACCGCGCGGCTGGACAATAGGCGTGGCTGGCTCAGTCAACGGTGCGGTGAGATGAATCACCCGAGCGGTAAAATAGAGCAGCCGCACCGATAAATCGTGCTGCCGTGCGCAAAGATGATTCTACCGGGCGGCCGGAGATTCCGAACACGCGGCTGGGTCAGGCCGGCTTGTCCGTCGCGAGTTTTATCCCTAGCTCGCGCAGTTGCCTCTGATCCACGGGCGCTGGCGATTGCGACATTAAGTCGACGCCGCGATTGTTTTTCGGGAAGGCCATAACGTCGCGGATCGATGATTCGCCGCAGATGAGCATGACGAGACGATCGAGACCGAGCGCGATGCCACCGTGCGGCGGCGCGCCAAGGCGGAACGCGCGCAACAGATGCCCGAATTGCGCCTGCTGCTCTTCCGCAGTGATGCCGAGAGCGTCGAACATCTTCGACTGCAAAGCGGGCTCGTGAATGCGGATGCTGCCACCACCGATTTCGACCCCGTTCAGCACGACATCGTAAGCTTCCGCGCGCATCTCTCCGAACCGTTTTTCGTCGAGCAACGGCAGATCTTCGGCTTTGGGCCGCGTAAACGGGTGGTGGACCGCGTTCCACTTGCTCTCCGGCACACTGAATTGCAGCAGCGGGAAATCAGTCACCCAAAGGAAATCGAGCTGTTCCGAGCCGGCGGTGAGCTTTTGAATCTCGGCCACGCGCAGCCGAATCCGGCCGAGCACTTCCGTCGCGATCTCCCATTTGCCGGCCGCAAAGAAAACGCAGTCTCCCTCCCCGAGACTGAGTTTGGAAGTCAGCGCCACTTTCTCGCCATCGGAGAAAAATTTCACAATCGGCGATTTCCATTCGCCGTTTTCGATCTTGATAAAAGCGAGACCTTTCGCTCCGAATGTTTTTGCAATCGCGGTCAGCTCATCAACCTGTCCGATCGTGATTCCGGAGAAATTTGCCGCGTTGATCGCTTTGACAACGCCGCCGTCATCGAGCGCGCTTCGAAAAACCTTGAACTGACTGGCGCGAAATACATCGTCCAGATCAACGAGCTTCATGCCGAAACGTCGATCCGGTTTGTCACTGCCGAACGTCCCGACGGCTTCGCGATATGTCATCCGCGGGAAGGGCATAGGAATCTCGACGCCGCGCGCGGCTTTGAAAATCGCGCTCAGCATTCCCTCCGTCAGCGCATAAATGTCATCTGGCCTGACAAAAGAGGCTTCGATGTCGATCTGCGTGAATTCCGGCTGGCGATCGGCGCGCAGGTCCTCGTCACGAAAACATTTCGCGATCTGGAAATATTTCTCCACGCCCGCCACCATCAGCAGTTGCTTGTACTGCTGCGGCGCCTGTGGCAGCGCGTAGAATTTCCCTGGCGCGAGCCGGCTGGGCACGAGGAAGTCGCGCGCGCCTTCCGGGGTGCTCTTCGAGAGCACTGGCGTCTCGATCTCTAAAAATCCCTGCTCATCCAAATACGCGCGCGTCGCCTGCGTGACACGGTGCCGCATGCGCAGATTGCGGGACAGTCGCGGTCGCCGTAAATCGTAGTAACGGTAAGTCAGCTCGAGATCTTCGTTGCTGATTTCCGCGTCCAGTTGGAACGGAAGATTCTCGGCGCGATTCAGAATCGTAAGCGAATCCGGCACTAGTTCGATGTCCCCCGTGGCCAGCTTCGGATTTTCCGTGCCCGGCAAACGCGGCGCCACCCGGCCGGAGACCTGGATGACGTCTTCGCCGCGGAGCCCGTGCGCGGCGGTGGCAACGGCAGCGTTCTCCTCGGGACGAAAGACCACCTGCGTCAATCCTTCCCGATCCCGCAGATCGATGAAAATGACACCACCGTGATCGCGCCGGACGTGGACCCAACCGGCCAGAGTGGCGTTGCCTCCGACATCGGCTCTGCGCAGTTCGTTGCAGTGATGAGTGCGATACATCGTCATTCCGAGCGAAGTCGAGGAATCCCGTTGCGTCAGGTTCGCGTGTCGCCGCGGGGTCCCTCGACTCCGGTGCGCTCCGCTCGGGATGACAAACTGCCGGAGGTCGCGAGATACGCAACTAGCTCGTCCTGCGCGACAAGCTGTTGTTCGCCGTTCGCGAGATTTTTCACCGCGACCTGCGGCCATTCGTCGCCAAAAACGATCGCGAAGCGCGCTCCAACCAACTCCGCTGTTTGAAATTGTTTTCCTACTTTTGCGCCGGCGAATGGATAATCGACGGCGCGACCGCTGTCGCGGAGTCGCTGGCCGATCCGCATCGCATCATCGCGGCGCTCCTCTTTTGCGATCACGATGTAAATATCGACCGCGCTGGTGGCGTCGATCACATTCCGCATCTGGTCGTCCGCAGCGGGAATTTCCTGGATCAAGTCGCCAAGAACCACGTCGCCCATCGCGAAGCCCAGAGCCGGCAGCGACACGGCCCCGTCGCTCAGTTGCGCGATCAGATTGTCGTAACGACCACCGCCGGCAACGGCCCGAAATTTTCCCGAGCGATCGAACACTTCGAAAACGATTCCGGTGTAATAGGCAAGCCCGCGGACGATGCTGAGGTCCACTTTTGCGAATGTATCAAGTCCGCGTTCGCGCAGATCTTCCATGACCCGGCTCAACTTCTCGTTTGCGCCGTGTCCATCGAGAATGGCGAACGTAGGTTCCGCGAGATCGCCCAGCCTTGCGGCGGTTTTCGCGCGCGGCTCGCGCTCGCTTTTGTCGATGATTTGGAGCAGCTCGCTCCAGCGTTCTTTCGCGACGTCGCGAGACCGCAGGAAATCGATCCAAAACTCGCGGTCGCTGATCCGAACAACGAAGTCATCGGCGCCAAAGCCAAGGGCGCGGAGGAGATCGATGGCGAGCGCGATGAGCTCAACGTCAGAGTTCAGTGAACCTTCGCCGACGATGTCGCAGTTCAGCTGGAAATGCTCGCGCAGCCGCCCGCGCTGCTGTTTTTCGTAGCGAAAACACTGCGCAATCGAGAACCATTTGAGCGGTTTCTTAAAATCCCGGTCGTGCGCCGCGACGATCCGGGCCAGCGTCGGAGTCAATTCCGGGCGCAGCGCGACCTCGCGTTCGCCCTTGTCAGTGAAATTAAAGAGTTGTGTGACAATTTCCGGGCCGCTCTTTTTCTGGAAAAGCTCCGTCGGTTCCAGGATCGGACCGTCCCACTCGACGAATCCGTAACGGCGCGCCGTTTCTCTCCAGCGCGCGAAAATGTAATTCCGCTCGGCACACTCGCGCGGCAGGAAATCACGGAAACCGGGCAGCGCCTGCATGTTAAATCCGCGCTGCGCTCCAGTTTTTCGCCGGGGCGATGCAGCCATGCTCTTCCCACAGCACGAATTGAGGGTGCGGTTGAATAGATTCCGCCCAGAGAAAGTCGGATAGAAGCACGACGGAGAGCATCCGTTTAACGAAAGCAAAGGACAAACATGAAACAAACCAGATTAATTAAATTATTGGCAGTGGGTGCGGTTGGCGCGGTGGCATTGAGCACCGCCATGGCTCAGGAAACCACGACGACCAGCGTCGGTGGCGCCGGAGTCTCGGCTTCCACGACCACCAGCTCGCTCGATGGCACCGGCACGATTACGGCCTACACGCCAGGATCGGATTATCTCTCGCTGCGCAGCGAGACGAGCACAGCGCCGGTCAAGTATTACTACACGAAAAACACGACTATCGTCGATCCGGAAGGTAAAACGGTAGAGTGGTCGATGCTGCGCCCGGACATGCCGGTGCGTTACACCTACGTAAAGGATGGCGATCGCATGGTCATCTCAAAAGTGACTCTGACGAAGCCGGTTTCGTTCTACGAGAAGAAGGAAACAACGACCACAACGACTCATCCCTAACCGGCTAGTCGTTAGGTAAATAACTTAAGCGTCCGCGGAACGCGTTTCCGCGGGCGTTTTTTTTCGCGCTGCGCGGACTCGAAGAGCCTGGCTCCTTCAGTCGCCGTAACCGTTCGGGAATTGCTGATGCCACTTCCAGGCGCTTTCGATGATCACGTCGATATCCTGAAGGTTCGGCTGCCATCCGAACTCCTGTTGGATCTTGGCGGAGGCCGCGATCAAGCGCGGCGGGTCTCCGGCGCGGCGCGGTTTTTCCGCCACCGCGATTTCGCGGCCTGTCACGCGGCGGCAGGAATCGATCACTTCGCGGACGCTTGTGCCGCCGCCGGTCCCAAGGTTGTAGAACTCACTCTGCGGCGCGGCGAGCGCCAGGATATGAGCACGGGAGAGATCGAGGATGTGAATGTAATCACGGATGCACGTCCCGTCCGGCGTATCGTAATCTGTTCCGTAGATATCAACGTTCGCCTTATGACCGAGCGCGACGGCGAGCACGTTCGGAATCAGGTGCGTCTCCGTGCGGTGATCTTCCCCGAATTTTCCGGAGGCGCCGGCGGCATTGAAATAACGCAAGGCGACAAAGATCAATCCATGAATTTCGCTGTACCAGCGCAGGATTTTTTCAAAAGCGAGCTTTGATTCACCGTAAGGATTGATCGGGCGCTGCGCCTGCGTCTCGTCGATCGGCACGCGCTCGGGAGGACCGAAGGTCGCGCACGTGGAGGAGAAAACGAGGCGACGCACGCCCGTCGCAACCATGGCGTCGAGCAAGTTCAAACCGTTCGCGATGTTGTTGCGGAAATATTTCGAAGGATTCGTCATCGACTCGCCGACGAGAGCACTGGCGGCGAAATGCATGACGGCATCCGGACGAAGCGTCTCCAGAGCGGTGGTGATGGTGGCCCGTTCCGCGAGGTCGCCCGCAATAAATTCGGCGCGGGGATCGATCGCGCGCCGATGTCCCTCGATCAGATTGTCGAAGATCGAAACCGCGTGCCCTTCATCGAGCAGCAGTTCGGCGCAGACGCTCCCAATATAACCCGCGCCGCCGACAATAAGTATTTTCACTCGCCGAACAGTTCGACGGCCCGTCGGATTATGTCAAAACTCACGCAACACGCTTTGCCTGCGCGTTTTA
>JACCXL010000132.1 GCA_013697015.1 Chthoniobacterales bacterium
CGGCGCCCGTCATCGCGCACTTTCTCAAGGATGCTGAAAATCAGCCCTACGGTGGGTTCCCTTCGGCGGGCTTCAGCTTTTTCCCGACGCGTGATCCGCAGTTGCGTGCTTTTGCGGGGCAAACCGGGAAGCCGGCTGGAGTCTATGTTTCGAGCGTCGAGCCGCGCATGGCCGCGGCCAAGGCAGGGCTTCAGGTAGGTGACATCGTCGTCGCGATCGGCAACAACGAAATCGATCAGAACGGCAACTATGTTGATCCCCTCTATGGGAAGATCGACTTCACCAATCTGATTACCTCCCGTGGATTTGCCGGGGACAGCGTCCCTTTGCAGATTCAGCGTGGCGGCAAGCCAATGCAACTCACGCTGAAACTGGAGCATCGCGCGGCGAAAGACTACGTGATTCCGCCCTACAGCGCGGATCAGCCACCACCGTATTATGTCCTCGGAGGGCTTATTTTCGAAGAACTCTCGCGCAATTATCTTAAGGAATGGGGCGGCAATTGGCAGAAGGAAGCGCCCGAGCGCCTGGTTTATCTCGATCGGTATCAATCAGAGATTTTTCCCGAAGGCAACCAGCGTGTCGTGCTTCTGAGTCAGGTGATGCCGGCCAACAGCACGATCGGTTACGATGATCTCGCGTATCTGACGGTGAAAAAGGTGAACGACAAGGACATCCGCTCGTTAGGCGACCTCGCGGAAGCGGTCAAGCACCCGATCAATGGCTTCATCAAGATTGAGACCGAGGAAGATCCCGGTCAACTGGAACTCGAAGCGACTCAGATCGAAGCCGAGGCGCCGAGTCTCCAGCAGAATTACGGCATACCGTCTCTGCAACGACTGGAATGACCGAGCGCGCGACGCGCGTGCCGTTCGGCGCCATCTTCGATTGGGATGGCGTCATCATCGATTCGGCTGCGTTGCACGAACGCAGCTGGCATGCTCTGGCCGATGAAATCGGGAAGAGCATCACGCCGGGCAGTTTTCTCCGCGGATTCGGGCGGCGGAATGAGCAAATCATTCCCGAGATACACGGATGGAGCCAGGACGTCCCCGAAATCGCGCGATTGTCGGAACGTAAGGAGGAACTTTATCGCTCGTTCCTCCGCTCCGCCGGCTTGGCTCCTCTCTCAGGTGTTCGAGAGTTTCTCACCGCATTAAAGGCTGCGGCGGTACCATGTGCGGTTGCATCTTCGACGCATCGTCTCAACATCGACGCGATTCTTGAGCTTCTGCATTTGGAAACTGCATTCGAAGTTATCGTCACTGCCGAAGACGTCACTCGCGGAAAGCCCGACCCAGAAGTCTTTCTGGCCGCGGCCAGCCGACTGCACTTGCCTCCTTCGAGTTGTGTTGTCTTTGAAGACGCGCATGCCGGTATCGCTGCCGCCCGCGCCGCCGCCATGACGGTTGTCGCAGTCACGACAACGCATCCGGAGGGCGAACTTGCAGGCGCGGACTGTGTGGTCGACCGGCTCGATCGATTCACGGTCAACCAGATTCAAGAACTCGTTAGGCAGAAAGCCGCGCAGGGCGAAACCTCGGTCAGTCGGTAACGCGGGTCGCGGGAACAATCGGTCGCGGTCGTTGCAAGAACGCTGTCACTTCGGCGTCATAAGTTTCGAGCGGATCCCCCATAACGAGAAAGTCGCGATTATCGCACGCAATCGAGTCCCAGTTAATAACGTAAGGCTGCTCGTGTGCCTGAAACCAGCGCACCGCACGCGCTCGTCCCCTCGCGCGCGTATTCGAGGGCGGCGAGCACATCGCCTCTTTCCGGCGGACGGAGTCGTTCCACTCCCCGATGTGCTTCGCCGGCGTGATGCCAAAAAAGAGGCCCTTCGCCGGGTCGATATCGTGGTACTCCAGATCGAGGCTTTGCAGCCACGGATCGCTCCACGCCAGCCCTTCCGCCTCCCGGAACTCTTGCAGCAACCATTTCTTCGTGATCCAATCGACACCGCCGATCAACGCCTCATGCTTTTTGCCCAGTGCGTCGAGGGTGAAATTCCAATTCCGAAGAAGCCAGTCTGTATCCTCATCGGTGTTCCCAAGATATTTTTGAGCAATCGCATAAAAACGCCACTGGACATCGAGACTTCCGATCGTCTTCCCAGTCTCGAGCGAGACCAGCCAGCGACCACTCGCGTCGCGCGAGATATCTCGCGTCGCCTTGACCGCATCTTGCAGGACGAGATTGCGCGGCAGCCGCCCTTTTTCCAAAAGGGAGAGCACGCATGCGGTCGTGCCAAGTTTCAGAGCAGTAGCGAACGGGCTCATGTTCGAATCGCCAATCAACAGATGCAGCCGCCGATAGCGCCGATAGTCGGCCAGCGGCTCATCGCGCGCGTTGATGATGGCGCGATTGAATTGCACCCACTGGTAGATGTCATTAACGATGTGATCGGCTCGTTGGCTGAGCTGGAATTCGACCGGCGTCTCGGGATCAGCCGTTTCGAAGTCGAACGCGAGCGGATTAGCCTGACCCACGCGTCCCGCCCCGGCGAAGATCTGCCGTGTGGCCAGGAAGGCGAGGAGCGTGCCGAGGACGGCGGGTGTAAACTGAGCTTCCCGTCTCATTAAGTAATTCTCATGACACCCGAACGTGGCGCCAGTGTGGTGGTCCACGTTGTTTTTGATGAAAGAAACGCGATCAGCGACGCCCAACGCGGTCAGGCTCTGCTGCAATAGTTGATCACCGGCCAGGTCGTAGGCGACTGCATCGCGCAAAGTCAGGCACTCGGGTGAGGCGTACTCGATATGGCCCATATCGAGATAAATGCGACCGCCGTTACACAGAAAACCACCATTACCCGGGGGCTCTTCGTAATCGCGGTAGTGAAGATCGAGCACGCCGGCGTGAGCAACGCGGAAGAGGAAGTTCTTTACGCGCACGGGCCACGCATCATGCCCCGGGGGCGTGTCGCTGCCACGAATCAGGCACCCGTACTCTGTCTCAATCCCGACGATGCGCTCCATGCGTCACTCAATCATCATCCAGTCGTGATCATAAACAAGCCGCGACGATGTAGCTGATGATCGTGAAGTACGTGCTTGAAAAGATTCGCGGCGTTTTTCATTCTCTTCCAGTGATGAAGCAGTTACCGATGCGTAGCCCGGCCGCGAAAGTGGGAGGACTGTTTTATTTCGGCAGGATGTTGGACAAAATACGCGCCCAGGCGAACGCTGAGCTGCCGGCCGAGTATCAGCCGAATCTTGGCCGCGGCTTCGATAAATGGTGCGTCGATTTGCTGGAGATCGACTACGAGCTCCTGGTGCGACGCGTGCTGAAGGACGGGAGCGACGACGAAATCTTACAATGGGCATTCGAGCACGGCCGCCGACCGACGGAAAACGACATCTGGTTTTGGAACGAGTTTATGCGCAAGCGCGGCTGGTGCGACGACATCACGGAGGTCCTGCAACGGCGGAAAGAAGAAGCCGGCATGGGCAACCGGTCCGAGATCGAAACAATGTTCGCGTTCATCGACGCGGACGAAGGGCGGCCGTTCCCGAACGCCGTCTAACCATCGCGGGCTACGTCTATCGGGAGACTGCTGACGGCGCGGGCCGATGTGGAGGAGGAGGCTGCATGCGTAGCTCGATCCATTCCCACGCCCCGGCGCAAATGATTACTACCGTAAGCGTCGCCGCAATCTTGCGACCAAGCGACGGCCGGTGGGCGTCCGATTGAACCGGATTATTCAGACAGAGTGTCGATCCGCTCCGCCAGGGCAAAATCAAGATCGGTCAGGCCGCCTTTACTGTGCGTGGAAACGATCAAACGCACCTTGTTGTAGCGGATATCAATGTCCGGATGATGCTCTTCATCTTCGGCGACCTCCGCGACACCCGTGACGAAATCAATCGCTTCCGAGAAGTCGTCGAACTCAAACGTTCGCTCGATATGTTTCTTCTCGAGCTCCCACTCCGGGATCTTTTTTAAACGGGTTTTCAGCTCGTCCGCTTTGATCAAATCAGCCATTACCGGGAACGAGTAACATCCCAAATCGCTTTTGCAACGTGGAATCGCGCGGGGTCCCGACCGAGGCACTGGCAATCACATTTGGAGGAGCAATCGGAGATTTTTCGGCGCATCAAAAACCTCCTCGGCCGTTCGTCTGGCTTGCCTCTGAGCCGTTGGCCAATCTTTGAGGACCGATTCAATCCCGTCTTTTGCACTCGCCACGTCGTGGACGAAACGGAAGCCACTGTCCGCGGGCAGATACGCGACCGCGCCGGTATCCTCGGTGATGACGGGCCGCCCCGTCGCCAGAAAAGCCGCGGCCCGGTCGCTCACCCAGCCCGTCTGCCACGCGACATCGACGCCTTTGACGGCGGTGAATTCACCCGTGTTCTTTCCAAGATAACGACGATAGGCGCGCGGAGTTGCAGCTATTTTGTGTGGATTAACGACCGTCCAGCCATGTCCACGCAGCCGACTCAGTTCGGGATCATCGGCGGTGATGTTCATGGCCAATTCGAAATCGACATCAGGTAAACAGCGCGGAAGGTCCAAATATTTTTGGAATGCATGCTTCTTCGACAGATCTGGGAATCCGCCGTCGACTTCGACTCCCCCACCCCAGTACCATTGACCGATCGTCGCAAATTTCTGACGCGCGGGAGCTGGCCCGAGTCGATAAAGCTCGCAATCAACCAGCGGGTAAAACGTGCGCCAGCGCAGCGGCGATGCGGGCAGACGGCAATCAGGCGAGCCGACGTTCAACCCGATGGTGCAGAACTCGTGATGATGCGACTGACCCATTTCAAGTTTCGTCATCCAGTAAAAGACTTCGCTCGGATCCAGGTCGCAAAAAATTCTGCGCTCGAATCCGAGAAGAAACGGCGGGTGAAAAGAGTTGCTGAGATTGAGCAATACATTCGGCCCCGCCAATCGTGCGCGGAGCTCGCGCCGGGAAATTCCGATGCACTCGAAGTTTTCCATCTCATGTGCATCGGCGGACGGATTCTGGTAGAGAAGGCAGTACTTGCCGGCCAAATCATACGAGCGGAGTTGACGCTGAAAGTGCCGGACATTCAGATGATCTTCGTCGCGGTTTGCCGTCGCCGGCAAGAGCTCCAGCCAGATGGCGTCCAGCCCGAGACGTCGCAACCCGAGCATCCATTGCAGGGGGACAGAAAAGTTACCGCCGCCCTGGCGATACTTTGCCGCGAAACCGCAACCAAGAAAGACGGTCACCTGCGCCGAAACACCGTTCGCGTGATGTCCACAGATGGACGGATCTGGTTCATTTGACGGCCATCGCTACCTCCGCTAATTAGCTTCCCCTGAGCGCCCGTAGCTCAACTGGATAGAGCATCTGACTACGAATCAGAAGGTTTGAAGTTCGAATCTTCACGGGCGCGGGTTTTTCCCTTCACTTTGGAAAAACCACGTTCCCAAAGCTTTTTCAAGCCGTGCGAACGCCTTTCTTGAGACCTCTGATCGTCCCCAGTGCCAGCGATTTGCTAAAAAATCGTGCTCCAGGGCAGAAAAAATCGCGTTTCAGCAAGAAAAACATGTTGTCGGCTAAAACCAGTCGAAACAGAAAAAGGTATGCGCGTAACGCCGGAGACCGAAATTTCTATCGACCGAAAACTTTTCACGAAACCGCGAAGGGCTATTCCGGGGCGTTCGCGCTTTACGAGGTAAGTTTACTGAAGCCGAACAGCGTTTCCGTGTGATGGCAGCCAGTGACAGAAGCGAGCAAGGTCATGGCAGAGCGATGCGCTGGCACTGGCTGCGGGCCCGCCCGCTGAGTGGCGGGTGTTTACAAGCAAAGTAGCTGCAGGCGTGGGCCAGTTTCAGGCGATTGGCGTGTCTGCCACAAGCGCGACAGCTGCCATCGCCACGAGAAGCAACCGTGAATGTTTGGCAATATTTGTGTCATCTAACGAGATGAGATTAGTTCCCCGTCACCTGGCCAATAATTCTGCCTTGAGCACGATCTCAACGCCTTCGCGAGCACCTTCAATTACCAACGTCTTTCCACTCTTCGAAACCAGGGACCGCGCTTCCTCAATCATCCGATCAATCATGTCATCGTCGTGACTTGGATCGTGGTGGAAAAGCAAAAGCTTGTGCACGTTCGCATCGAGCGCGAGCGAGACGACGCTGCTTAGTGAACTGTGCCCCCATCCGACGTGTCGCTGGTATTCCTCGTCGGTGTACTGCGCGTCCAGGATAACCACGTCGCACCCGTGTAGAAACTCGACCATTTTGTCACGTTCGGCCGCCGCAAAACCGCGTGCTTCGTCGCCTTTTACCCCATTGTGCGCGGTGAGCTGCAGTTTGAGAGGTTCGTACGGTTCATTATCCGGCATGTACGCGATTGATCCCGCGCTGGTAAAGAGCCGGAAACCGGCGCAGATGCCGGGATGATTGGCAAACTTTGAGTGCACCTTCACTGTGCCAATCTGAAACTCCATATCTTTGAGCTCTTCGATCGCGAGGTGGCTCGGCAATTCCCGCAAGCTGATGGGGAAAAACGGCGTCTCCATCTGGCCGGCGAGAATCGTGCCGAGACCAGCGCGCGCCCCTTCATAGCCCAA
>JACCXL010000134.1 GCA_013697015.1 Chthoniobacterales bacterium
CCCCAAGAGGGCGGCGCAGAGAACATCCGAGAAAAAGTGCGCGGCGACATACATGCGGGACGCGGCGACAAGCGCCGGAATAGTCAACGTGGCGAGTCCGACCCGCCAGGAGGCGAGAGCCAGAGTAACGAAAAAAGCTGTTGATGCCGCCGTGTGCCCGGAGGGAAAGGCATTGTACGTCGTGCTTAAGCGGGGACCATTCCACCCGACTCCAGTCTGGGCAGCCGGGCGGGCGCGGCCGGTCGCAATCTTCACCACCCGCGCCGCCGTCCCGGCGATCGCGCAAGCGATGATCATCGCCAGAAAGATGCGCGCCCAGCGTTTGCTCCCGCAGGCCCAGCTCACACTGGCGAGCAGAACACCGAGCAGAACGTGTTCTGGCCAGTCTCCGAAGTGACTCACCCCGCGCATGAATTTCTTCGCCGCGACATTCTGATGATTTGCGATCCAATGTTGGACGTCCGCGTCTACGAAAAAGGCCGCGACCACCAGCGCGACGGCCGCAAAGAAGAAGAGATACCACCAACGAAGCCGAAGGGCGCCCGTGTTCATATTCGAAATTCCCGTTTGTATTCCAAGCTGCGCTATTCTTGAATTTGCGCTCTGCACGCTGCAACCCGCAATTTCGCGCTCCTCTTCCTCGGCTGTCTTCTTTTTCACGTCGCCGGGACGTGGAGTCTGCCGCTCGTCGACCGGGATGAGCCGCGCTTTGCGGAAGCGACACGCGAGATGCGCGAACGCGAGGACTATGTCGTCCCCTTCTTTAACAACAGTGTTCGTTTCGACAAGCCGCCGCTGACCTACTGGTGCCAGCTGGCTAGCTACCGGATTTTTGGCGAAAACGATTTCGCCGCCCGTTTCCCGACAGCGGTGGCGGCGGCGGCGGCGGCGCTGGTGCTCTTGGCGTGGGGATCACGTATCGGTGCCGAAAGGGTCGGCTGGCTCGCAGCGATTATCTTCACGCTTTGTCTGCAAACGTTCATTCATGGCAAGGCCGCCGTTGCCGATATGTGGCTCGTGCTCTTCGTCACGGCTGCGCATTGGGCAGGCTACGAACTATTGAGACCCGCTTTCAGCCGAGGCGATTCCACCGGCGGCGAGCGCCCGGCGACCGCGTGGTGGTGGCTTTTCTATGCCGCGCTCGCTCTTGCTTTCTTAGCCAAGGGACCGATTGGCTGGACGCCGTTGCTGACTGTTGCGGCATCGAAATTCTTCCTGCCAAATCTTCGGCTGCATCGGCAGTTCGGGCTGGCCGCAGGGGTCGCGTTCACGTTGGCGCTCGTCGGCCTTTGGGGAATCCCTGCATTGCTTCGCACGAACGGGGAATTTTTCCGCGTCGGCATCGGCCATCACGTCGTAGAGCGCTCCATCGCGACGATGGAAGGGCACGGCGGAAACTCGTTAGGCATGTACGTGCTAACGCTGCCCCTCTATTTTCTCACATTGTTTTTGAGTTTTTTTCCCTGGTCTCTGCAGTTGCCCTGGCTCGCCCGACAACTTCGGAAAGGGCGCGATGCGCGCGATCTCTACTTGCTCACCGGAAGCGCCATCGTTTTCCTCATTTTCACTCTCGTGAAAACGAAGCTGCCGCATTACACACTCCCTGCTTTTCCCCTCCTTGCGCTCCTCCTCGCGCGGCATCTTGCGCCCGTCACCGCGCGCGCAAACCGCGCTTATCGCACCGCTTTTATCACAGGCACCGTCCTTCTCGCGATCGCGTTGTTCGCCTTTCCACTCGCAAAACGTTTGGTCCCTTCCGCTCAACTTCTCGAACAGGCAAGCGCCGATCTCCGGCCGGAGATGCAGATCGGCGCCGTGGAATATGTCGAGCCAAGTATCGTCTGGTATTTTCGCGGTCGTGCCAAAGGCTGGCTCACGAGTCTGCCGCCGAAAAATGCGCGTTCCTTCATGGCCGAACCTGGAGCGCGCTGTTTAATTCTGCCGACCTCCCTCGCTGCCAGTATCTTCCCGGATCGACCGCGAGAGTGGAGGCGCTACGCGACGCGCGGATGGAATATCGTGAAAGGCCGGCGGGTGGACCTTACGTTATTGATCAAATCGGCCTGACGGTGCCGCTGCGGTTTGCAGTTTGCAGGTCGTCTGATACCGGTGTCGAGGGATGATCACGTTTCTGGAAGGGAAACTCGAAGCGGCCCTGCCGACCCAGGCTCTTCTGGAGGTCGGCGGAGTGGGCTACGAAGTGTTGATCCCGCTTTCCAGCTACGATCGTTTGCCGGCGCCCGGGAGCGCGGTCCGGATTCTCACGCATCTGCACATCCGCGAAGACGCCCACATTTTGTATGGCTTCATGAGCGGAGCCGAGCGCGATCTCTTTCGTCTGCTCGTCAATCACGTCAGCGGAATCGGACCGAAGCTGGCGCTGGCCGTGCTGAGCGGCATGAGCGTGAGCAATTTCAAAACCGCGGTTGTGAACAACGACGTCACTGCGCTTGCGAAGATCAGCGGACTCGGCAAAAAAACCGCCGAGCGAATCGTTCTGGAGCTAAAAGATAAACTCGGCGTCGCGGCGGCGTGGGAAGCAGCCAGCGCCATGCATGCGCCCACGCCGGAACAGAAGCAGGCCAACGAAGCAGTGCTGGCTTTAATCGC
>JACCXL010000135.1 GCA_013697015.1 Chthoniobacterales bacterium
GATCAACGAAGCTGGCGGCGACTTCAATCTCACGGAAGTGTTGCGCGAGCTGGAAGAGGAGATGCAACATGCCTCCGCGAATTTGGAGTTCGAACGCGCGGCACTCTTGCGCGATCAAATCATGGAAGTAAAAAGCGGCACCGGCCTTTCGAAGATCGAGCCAAAACGGCGGCCGGTGAAGTATGGCCGGGGCGGCGGGACCCCGCGCCGACGCGGCTCGCGCGTTTAGCAAGTTGCCGCCATGGCCAAAGCGAAGGCGAAAGCTCCGGTCGCGAGCAACATCCACGCGGTGGTCGGATCCGACGAAAGCGAGGTCAAGCGGATGGCCGCGGATCTGGCGGTGAAATTTACGCCGGCCGATGCGGGCGACTTCGGCTTGGAAGTGATCGACGCCTGTGCGGACAACAGCGATCAAGCAGCGTCACGGATTCGAGCCGGGATCGAAGCTCTTCGCACTCTGCCGTTTTTCGGAACAGGCAAACTGGTCTGGCTGAAGAATGCAAATTGCCTCAGTGACAGCGTGATCGGGCGTTCGACCGCCGTGCAATCCGCACTGGAGGAGCTGACGGAAGTGATCGAAAACGGCTTGGGCAACGACGTGACACTGCTGATCAGCGCGACGGAAGTGGATAAGCGGAGGTCTTTTTACAAATTGCTGGGCAAACGCGCCGAGTTGACGGTGATCGATAAACTCGATTCGTCGCGCAGCGGCTGGGAGGAAGAAGCCACCGAAGTCGTGCGGGGCCGCGCCCGAAAACGGAAGCTAGAATTCGAAGATGACGCGCTTGACCTGTTCGTCCTCCTGACCGGGGGCGACACGCGTCAGATCGAGAATGAGCTCGAGAAAATCGACGTTTATCTCGGCGCCGAGCGCACCGTCACCGCCGAGCAGGTGCGCACGCTCGTGCCCCTCTCCCGAGCCGGTGTGATCTTCGAGCTAGGCAACGCACTTGCCGCGCGCGATCTGCACCGCGCCCTCGTGCTTGTCCGGCAGCTGCTCGATCAGGGCGAATCAGCGATCGGGATTCTCCTGGTCGCGATCCTGCCCACGATTCGGAATTTGCTGCTCGCGAAAGATCTGATGGAACGAAACCGGATTCCGCGCCCGCATGCGCCCTTTGCGTTTATCTCCGCGTTGAACCGGCTGCCGCCAGCCGCCACGGAGCATTTGCCGAGAAAAAAAGATGGCTCGATTAACGGGTTCGCGCTCGGCATCGCGGCGCAGCAAGCCCATCGCTTTGAAACCGCGCAGCTCATCGCAGGGTTGGAAGCGTGTCTGGAAGCGAATCTACAGATCGTCACAACCCAGCTCGATCACGAACTCGTGCTGACCGAGATCATCGTGAAATTGCTCGGGCGGAATTAACTTCGAACCGACGCCTCAAGCGAGTAGCGCGGGCGATCGTCGAATCGGCACGCGGGCCGAATGATAATCCACAGATTAACGCAGCCAATTTCCGATCTATTTTCCCGAAAAATCTGTGTGCATCTATGAATCGGGGGCTAGAAAATGCACGAGCACGGCCAAATAAAGCGATCGCGGCGGAGGCCGCTCGCACATTCTAGATCGACGTCGTGCCGACCTGCTGCCGCGCGATGGGTCCGACGTAAGGAATATCCCAGCGGACGCCGGTGAACGCCTTCACCATCGCGATCACGAGGACAACGAGGAACGCGATGTGCACAAGTGCCGCGGCCAGGGCCCAAAGCACTACGAGCAGACCGCCGACGGCAGGAATTGAACCGAAGACCGAAAAGACAATCTTCGAAATGATATCGAACACCACCCAGGCGCCGCCGAAGATGATGGACTGCATCGCGTAGAAGCGGACGAAGCTGTCGCGTTTCTCGAGGATGTAAAAGATGATGCCCCCGATGAGCGGGATGCAGGCAAGTGCCGCCGCGACGTTGGACGGAAGACCAGTCGAATTGGCAGTACTCGCCGGAGCTGGCTCCGGAATCGGGGTCGAGACAGGCGGAATCGGATCAACAGGATCGGACATGTCTTACTGTTACACGAAAATCCGGCGGATGCGTCAAGCGAACTCACGTAGACAACGTGCTTTTCGCTTCCGTCGAAGCGCCGGAGGCGGTAATCTAACGGCCGCCTTCATGGTCCCAAGACTCCGCATTTCCTCCAACCGCGCCTTCACCTTGATCGAGTTGTCCGTGGTGATGGCCGTGATCGCAATCCTGGCGACGCTTGCGATTCCCGTTCTAACGTCGATAACGGAGCGAGCACGCGTCGTGCAGGACCTCAATAACCTGCGCCAGATCGGCGTGGCTACGCAGCTGTATTTGAATGATCACGATGGAGTGCTGTTCGTGACGCCAACCACGCCGCCCGCCCCGCCTGCGGCAACTTGGATGTCACTGTTACATCCTAAATATCTTCCGGCTTGGAAAATCCTTCAGTCGCCCTTCGACAGCCGAACACCCTCTGAGATCGATGCCTCAGCTCGAATCAGCTATGGCATTAATGCTAACGGAATTCTAGGAACGTCTGTAGACAAGATAACGAATCCTTCTGTTTTCATTCTTTTCGCTCCCACTCAAAATAGCGGGTCGGCGCCGCCATATTTCGATGGTGGGGCGGCAGCCGCCGTCACCGTCACTAGGGATACGAGCAGTCCCGGCGGCCAACCCGTGGGAGGAACTCACAACAAGCGAACTCGCATCAACGTCGGCTTCGGAGACCTGCACGTCGAAAACATCACGTGGGCCACGTTTAAGGCTCCTGTCGATGTCGCAGATCCGAGCAGCGTGCAACGCTGGAGTCCCTGAGACTGCTTTGGGTCCGGTCGTCATTCGCGCCTCTGCGCGGCCATACGAAGTCGCCGTTGGACGGCGCTTATTCAAAACCATCGCGAGCTTTGTCGGTAGCAGTTCCGTCGCAATTGTTTCAGATCTGCATGTCGCGCCGATCTGGGCCGATGTGGTCTGCACCGCTTTAGAGCAGCGCGACGTTCGTCCCGCCAAGATCACCATTGCCCCGACCGAAACTTCGAAATCTCTCAAGCAAGTCGAGACTATCTGCGAGCAGATGGCCGCCGCGGG
>JACCXL010000141.1 GCA_013697015.1 Chthoniobacterales bacterium
CGCCGCCACGCATCCTCAAAACGATCGATTCCGTCCGGAGCAAAGATCAGGTCCAGATCGAACGGTCCATTCTTGAGCTGGATGAAATCTTTTCCGCTCTCGATCTCGGCGGTCTGCTCCGCGGTCAGAGCGAAGCCGAGGTCGCGCAGAGCTACCGCGAGTGCCCGGCAATTTTCCACATCGCGCTCGATGTAGAGATCGGCATCCTGCGTGGTATCGGGGAAGCCAAGCAGGATGGCGCCCGATTTGCCCAGGAAGAGATAGCGAATTCCGCGGGTGGCAAACTGGTCCCGAATCTCCTGCGCCTGGCGATACTCAAACGTGCCCATACCCCAGCCAGTCGGGCAGATTTGTCTCGCACCAGCTTCGGTATTGCGCCGTGGAATCCCAAGCCCGGAACGGAGCGTCGTCGAGCACGGGCTTATAAGTATGAATAAAGGCGTAACGCATCCGCACGCTCAGTGGTCGCCGGGCAGCTTCGAATTCCTCGCGCCATTCCCGCGGGATGGCTTCGGGAGCGCCTCTCCGTGCGGTTGGCTTCATTACGGCAGCTTCCAAGGAAGCTTCGCGATGTCAATGCCAGGCGCTGGAGTGATGGAGGGAGAACGCTTGTAATCCGTGTCGGCCCGATGACCCGCGAGGGCTCATCCGACGGCGACTGGGATGCGCATCGCGTTCCTTCGAGATCAGGCTGTAGGGGCAGCCGTGTCGGCTGCAAACCAAGCCGACGCAGGCGGCACGCCTGCCACTACAGAAGAAGAAGTGAAACTCTCCGTCGCATTAGTTGCGCACGCGATTCTGTTCGCGAGATTGTCCGCCCGTTTTTTATGCTGACGATTTCCCAGATTACCAAAACCTTCGGCGGACGCACTCTTTTCGAAGAGGCGTCCTTGCAGGTGAATCGCGGGGATCGCGTGGGACTGGTGGGACCAAACGGCGCCGGGAAATCGACTCTTTTCTCGCTCATTCTGGGCGAAGCCTTTCCCGAGAGCGGGAGGCTCTCGCTGGAGAAGTCGGTCACCGTCGGCTTTCTGCCGCAGGAAAACGCCCCCGCCGGCGAAGAAACCGTTCTGGAAATGGCATGCGCGATTTCTCGGGAGCTAACCGCGGCGCAGCGGACGCTCAGAACGACCGATGAGACTTCGGAGGGGCATCATGCGGCGCTCCATGCCTTCGACGAACAGGGCGGCTGGCAGATCGAGCCGAAAGCGAAACGGATCCTGGCCGGCCTGGCCTTTCGAGAAAGTGATTTTGATCGCCCGGCGAAAACTCTCAGCGGCGGCTGGGTGATGCGCGCGCATCTGGCGCGTTTGCTGGTGCAGGCACCGGATCTGTTATTGCTCGACGAACCGACCAATCATCTCGATCTCGATTCGCTCGTTTGGTTTCAGGAATATTTGCAGGATTACCCCGGCGCGATCCTGATGATTTCGCACGATCGCGAGTTCCTGAATCAGCTGGTCGGCTCGATTGTCGAGATCGCGCACCGGCGGCTGCAGCGTTACCGCGGGAACTGGGATAATTACGTCGAACAAAAAGCGGCGCGGGAAGAGCAGCAGCTCGCGGCTTACAAGAATCAGCAGCGCGAGATCGCTTCGCTGCAGGCGTTCGCGGACCGGTTTCGCGCCAAGGCGAGCAAGGCTTCGCAGGCGCAGAGCAAGCTGAAGCAAATCGATCGGATGGAGAAAATCGAAGCGCCGGTCGCGCGCGAGAAGACGGTGCACTTCCGATTTCCGCAGCCGCCGCGCAGCGGGCAGCGCGTCATCACGCTGAAGGGTATTCAGCACGCATATGGCGAACTCGTTGTTTACCGTGATCTAAACCTGACGGTGGAACGCGACCATCGCACGGTGCTGGTAGGGCCGAATGGCGCCGGCAAATCGACGCTGCTGAAACTGCTCGCGGGCGTGTTGCCGGTGCAATCGGGCGCGCGAGAACTCGGGCACAACGCCAAAGTCGGTTACTTCTCGCAATTCCGTGTCGAGATGCTCAGTCCGAAGATGACGGTGCTGGAGACGGCGCGGGACATGGCAAATCCGGTTTCGGAGCAGACGGCGCGGACGGTGCTCGGCTCGTTTCTTTTCCGCGGCGACGATGTTTTCAAGACGACCGCAGTCTTAAGCGGCGGCGAGAAGACGCGCCTCGCGCTCGTGAAGCTGCTGCTCGATCCGCCCAATTTACTGCTCATGGATGAACCGACGACGCACCTGGATGTGGGCAGTATCGATGCGCTCCTCGGAGCGTTGCAGCAATATGACGGCACACTGATGTTCATCAGTCACGACGTTTATTTTATTCGAGCGATCGCAACGAGCGTGCTGCAGGTCAACGCGGGTGCGCTCACGCCCTACGCCGGAGATTACAATTATTACCTGGAGAAATCGCGGGCGACCTCCGCGCGCGCGGCCCTAACGAGTGGCGGCAGACTGGTGAATGCGCAGCCCACGCTCCCGTCCTCGACGATCGGCCCGAAGCCGGCCGGCATGCGGGAAACGCGCGAGCAACGGCGCACCGCGGCCGAGCAACGCAAACTTCAGGCGAAGACTTTGCGCGATCGTCAGCAGCAGATGCGCGAGCTCGAAATGAGGATCATGACATTGGAAGCGCGGCAGAAGGAGATCAGCACGGAGTTGGAGAAGCCCGAAACGTACGAAGCCGGCGGCGGCGCCATGCAAATGAACCGTGAGCTACTTTCGATTCGTGAAGAGTTGGAAAAGCTGAATGAAAAATGGGAACAGCTCGGACAACTCGCGGAGGTGACCTGAAAAATCCCGCCGTGTAATCAACGAGACCTGGTGGCACCGATGCTGCTTAAGCAGAGCCGCGAACTAGGAAGACACTTAAAAAACACAGCTGCATTCCTTAGCTTCCGAGGCGCGATCAGAAATGGTCGCGCTTTTTTTCTGCCGGGATTAATCGGGCTCGCGGTTGTGGTCCGTGCTTTAGGACCTGGTGCACTGTATCCTAAGAAACGAGACTGGGAGGGACGCCGCGCGGCGGCGTCCAAGGATGCTGGGGAGTGCACGCGGCTCGCGTGCTGGCGAAGGCGACCTCGCCTTCGCGCACTTTCTCTGCACTGCCGGAATGCGTTTCGGCCCTCTGGTCAACGGCGAGCTGGAGCGCGAACCGGAGCTCGTGGACGTTTCGGCGAGCCGCCGAAACCGGCACGCGAGCCGCGTGCGCTCCCCAGTAGAATCCGGAAAACATGCACGCCTGCGGTTCGCAGCCGGCACGGCTGCCACCACAAAAACATTTCCTGCGTCAGGCAGCGATCTGATCGGCATCCTCACGCCTCGTGCGACGCGATTCTTAAGGCGGACTTGGGATGACCGTGGCAAAAAGCGAGCAAAGATCTTTTTTTGGAACAGTCGCGTTCTTGTTCAAGACGACCGCGTCGGAATGGCTGGAAGACAAGGCTCCGCAACTGGGCGCCGCACTGGC
>JACCXL010000143.1 GCA_013697015.1 Chthoniobacterales bacterium
CGCTCATGACCGTGCGACAACTGGAGGCCGGAACGTACACCGTCGAGAACCAATATCCACGCGTCGTGAACCGTGAGGGCAATCGCGTCGCGCAGGATCTGGTCAACAACGTCTTTGAAGTTTGCGATCGGAAATGGCGCGGCGTCGGTTCGATTCCGAAGAGTGGTTACAAGCTGCGTTACGAATTCCGCGAGCACGATGCCGAGCGCATCTTCGACGTGAAGGAGATCGACACGCAGGAGCCGGCGAATTGCATCAGTGGCCTCGTCCTGCGCGGCGTGAAAAAACCCCACGACTGCGCCTGCTTCGGGAAAGAGTGCACGCCGGAAAATCCGCTGGGCGCGACGATGGTTTCCGCGGAAGGCGCCTGCGCGGCCTACTACGCTTACGGCCGCCATCTCGAACTCCAGAAGCGGCCCGCGGAGGTCGCGCACGCTTGATTGCTCCCGCCCCGGTAGTCGTAGACAAAAGCACCGAGAGCTTCCGCGAAAAAGTTCTCCGCAAGACTGGGGAAAGCGTGGAGATGAAGCAGAAGTTCTTCTCCAAATACGCGGAGCAGATTGAAACTTTGAGCCGCGACATGGCGGAACGTTTCGCCCGCGGCCACAAGCTGCTTACGATGGGCAACGGCGGCAGTCTTTGCGACGCCCTGCATTTCGCGGTCGAGTTCACCCATCCGATCATTGAGAAGCGCGCCGCGTTTCCGGCCATCGCGCTCATGACCGACATCGCCACGATGACGGCAATCGGGAATGACGCGGACTACTCGCGCATTTTCGTCGATCAATTGCGCTTGCTCGGTAACCCCGGAGACATGGCGCTGGCGGTCAGTACGAGCGGCAAATCCCCGAATCTGATCTACGCACTGGAAGAGGCGCGTCGACGCGACATGCTTACGATCGCGTGGTCGGGAAAAGACGGCGGACGATTCCCCGACCTGGCTGATTACTCTTTCATCGTGCCGTCCTTCAGCATTCATCGAATTCAGGAAGTGCACGCGACGCTGGTGCATGTCCTGTGGGATTTGATTCACATCGCCGCCGGAGCTGAGGATGTCATCTGACGCCGCGGCTGCGGACGCCGTTCTGTTGGGTGCCTCCTGCCCGATTCCGATCACGAACTACAGCGAGATCGTTCTCGCTCATGGCAGCGGCGGCAAGCTGAGTCATCAACTCATCGACAAGATGGTGCTGCCGCAATTCCGGAATGAATTGCTCGAAACGCTGCATGACGGCGCGATCTTCTCCATCGGCGGGCAGCGCGTGGCCTTCAGCACTGACTCCTATGTGGTTAATCCGATTTTCTTTCCCGGTGGCGATATCGGGAAACTCGCGGTCCACGGGACGGTTAATGATCTCGCGATGTGTGGGGCACGCCCGCTTTATCTTTCCGTCGGCTTCATTCTCGAAGAAGGGACGCCGATGGAAGATTTCTGGCGTGTCGTGCAGTCGATGCGCGAAGCCGCGGCCGCGGCCGGCGTGTTGCTCGTGACCGGCGACACCAAGGTCGTGGATCGCGGAAAGGCCGACAAGATTTTCATCAACACTTCCGGGATCGGTCTCATTCCAGATGGAGTGAACATCAGCCCAACGCGCGCACAGTCCGGCGACAAGATCATCATCAGCGGAGAAATGGCTGTCCACGGAATCGCGATCATGTCTGTGCGCGAGGGTTTGGAGTTCGAGAGTGAAATTGCCAGCGACACCGCGCCTCTAAATGGGCTCGTTGACGCCATTCTCGCTGCGAGCAAAGACATTCACGTTCTGCGCGATCCGACACGCGGTGGAATCACGAGCGCGCTGACCGAGATTTCGCAGACCGCGAAAGTCGGAATGCTCCTCGATGAAGCGCGCATTCCGATCAGTGAAGAAGTCAAAGGCGCGTGCGAAATTCTCGGTCTCGACCCGCTCTACGTGGCGAACGAAGGCAAGTTGCTGGCTGTTGTTCCGCCTGATAATGCGGAGCGCGTTCTGCAAGCCATGCGTCAGCATCCGCTCGGCCAGGACGCCGCGATCATCAGCGAAGTCACTGCCGAACATCCGGGCTTCGTTATGATGAAGACCCGCGTTGGCGGCACGCGCGTCGTCGATATGCTCTCAGGCGAACAGCTCCCGCGCATCTGCTGAGAAAACCCCCGCGTGCTCCCTCGCCTGCTCAAGCGTTGAGCGCGTTTTGTTAGGCTACGCGGAACATATCG
>JACCXL010000146.1 GCA_013697015.1 Chthoniobacterales bacterium
CTTCACTTCAGCTCGCCGAACCAATCGAAACGCGCTGCGCTGGCGCAGCGCACGTCAATTCACCGCGTTACCGGCGCCGCTCAAGCCGGTGTTTCCGCTCGTGATCGAGTAGCCATTTCTTGCGCCAGACCCCGCCGCCGTACCCGCAAAGCGTGCCGTCGGCACGGATGACGCGGTGACACGGAATCACCAGACAAAGCATGTTCGTGCCGTTCGCGCGACCGACCGCGCGCCGCGCGCCCGGCACTTTCAGGCGGTCTGCCATCCACGAGTAAGAACGCGTCTCGCCCGCTGGAATTGAACAGAGAACCTCCCATGTCCGAAGCTGGAATTCGGACCCGACCGGCGCAAGCGGAATGTCGAAATCGAGATGCGTGCCGGCGAAATATCCCCCCAGCTGTTTTCTGATCGCGGTGAGATGTCGATGTTCACCCGGCACCACGTTGGTCCGTAACCGCGATCGAAGAATGCCAATCTCGCGCTCAAGGGCGCGTCGATCCGCAAATTCCAGGAGACGCAATCCGTCGTCGTCCGCCACCGCGACCATCGTACCGAGCGGAGTGTCGACTCGCTCGGCGACGAGACAACCGTGCTCCTTCGCCGCCGTCGGCGGATCGCCGAAAACTCGCGCGAAGGCTTCGCGAAATCCGCTCGCCGACTCGAAACCACTGTCGCTCTGCGCGTCGTCGACGCGGCCCCCTTTTCGGACCGACCGAAGTGCGAGTCCCATCCGTCGCGCGCGGTGATACGCTTGGAACGTCATCCCGTAGTGTCGCTTGAATTGCCGGCGCGCAGTCGACGGATCGATAGCCAGGGCCGTGAGTTCCTTGTCCGTCAAGCGACCGCCGGGCGCGCGCTCGACTTCGGCGCGCAGGCGTTCAATTAATTTCGGCGCGCGTTCGTTCGGATCCATCGGACGGCAGCGCAAGCAAGGCCTGTAACCGTCATGCAGTGCTTCGCCCGGTGTGGCGAAGAAATCGACATTCTCGCGTGCCGGTTTTTTGGCCGGGCACGTGGGCCGGCAGAAAATCCCAGTCGTCCGCACGCCGACGAAAAAGATGCCTTCAAACGTCGAATCGCGAAGGAGGAGAGCGCGATACATCGTGTCGGTGGGAGGAAGAAGTTCCATCGTTTTCATGCGCGTTCGATTCCGAATGTAAAGCAACCGCGATCCGCACTGCGAGCCTGCAGAAATGCTGTTTCTGGATTTCCCAAGAGGCGAACGATGATTTCTTCCGGCTCTCTGCCACTCACGAGTTCGGCGTCGATCATGTTCTGCTGCGAATCATAAGCTCGAAAGACGCGGCCTTTTCGGAATTCGATCGGATACGTGTCGTCTGCAGCGTAGCGTTCGCACGGTTCCGCGTGAACGAAGATGGGGCCGCTCTCCGCGTATGGACGACCCGGTGGAATTGACGCGAATGGGAACAGAATCATGTGCTCGCCGGTTTTCGCCCAGCGCAGGCAATGGCGGCATGGAAAACCATTCGCGGAATCGGCGGCGATCAGCGCGTGGTCGGAAGCACCGGCGTCGAGAGCGCGGCGCGCGGCCTCGGCTACCTCAGTCGGCAGAGCGACGATGGTGAACTGTGAAGTTTTCATACGCGGAGGTTAAGCGCGGCACCCGTGGCTCCGCATCGACGGAATTCAGGCGGCGAATTCCGGGTGGGGCGAGGCTCCGTCGAGCCTCGAGCAGACTCCGCAGAGCGTCGCCCTAACGGTTACCAGCGGTGATAAGCGGGATGACCTTCTTCGACCGCCACAAAAGTGCCGCGGCAGGTCGCACAAACTTTGCCGCCACCGCTCAATGTACCCTCGACCGTCGCGCTTTTGTCGGTTGATTCAACAACCCGGGCGGCCAGCGAGACCGGCTCGTGCGTCGGCGTCGGCCGCAGGAGTTTGATCGCGTAATCCGCCGTCACGGTGCACGGCGGGCGGCTCGAACCGGCTTGGCTCATCAAGTGCCAGGCGGCGGTCCAGTTGCAGTGACAATCAAGCAACGTGCCAATGATCCCGCCATTCAGGACGCCGGGAAACGCCTCGTACCTGGATTCTGGCACCCATTCCGCCACGACCTCATCGCCGCGCGCAAAGCTGCGGATGCGCAACCCGTCCCGATTCGAAGGTCCACACCCCCAGCACGCGTTCGCCGGCGCGAACTTCTCCTGCAGTGAAACCCCTTCGGCCGACGCCATCAAACTGATCTGGCGCCGTTCGAAGCAGTGCCCGGATACGGCCGCTCCGGCGGACCAACGTAAAGTGAACGAGGGCGAATCAAACGATTGTTGTCGTGCTGCTCCAGAACATGGGCGCACCAGCCCGCGACGCGCGACACCGCAAAAATCGGCGTGTTCAGAGCCGGATCAAAACCAAACATCGTGAAGACGGGCGCGGCGTAGAGATCGACGTTCGCGCAAAGCTGTTTTTCACGCTCCATCGTTTGCTCGAGTTTCTCGCAAATCGGCACCCACGCCTCTTTGCCGACGCGTTTCCCGAGATCGCGCGCGATATCACGCATCACCGGCACGCGGGAGTCGCCCTTCTTATAAACTCGATGGCCGAAGCCCATGATCTTCGCTTTTCGCGCCAGCGCTTCCATCATCCAGGCCTCGGCGCCATCAGGCGTTTTGATGTCATCGAGCATCTTCATCGACTCCTCATTGGCGCCGCCGTGCAGCGGGCCCTTGAGCGTGGCACAGGCCGAAGTAACGGCCGCATACATGTCGGCGAGAGTCGAAGCGGTCACACGCGCCGCAAAGGTCGAGGCATTGTACTCATGATCCGCGTAGAGGATGAAAATTGTGTCCAGCATGCGAATCTTCCAATCCGGCGCCACCGCCCCCGTCAGCTTGTAGAGAAAATTTCCGGCATGCGTCAGGTCCGACCTGTTCGGAAACGGGTCTTTACCCTGCGCGATCCGCCAGCCGTCGGTGACCAGGGTCGAGACTTTCGCGATCAACCGGAC
>JACCXL010000170.1 GCA_013697015.1 Chthoniobacterales bacterium
CGTTTGATGATCTGAAAAACGCGCGCTTCCTTGGCCAGAACGTCACGCAGATCCTTGATCGTCGTGATGATCTCCTTGTACTCGTTTATGATCTTTTCACGCTCGAGGCCGGTGAGCTGGTAAAGGCGCAGATCGAGGATTTGGTTCGTCTGGTGTTCGCTGAACGCGTAGCGGCCTTCCGCCAGCCGCGCTTCATTTCGAATCAGGATACCGATCTGCTCGACTTGTTTGCGGGTGAACTCGAAAGCGAGCAATTTCACGCGCGCTTCGTCGCGATTGGCTGAGCCGCGGATAATCCGGATAAACTCATCCAGGTTGGCGAGCGCAATCAGATAACCTTCGAGCGTCTCCGCGCGTTCCTCGGCCTTGCGCAATTCGAAACGCGTCCGCCGCAGCACCACCTCGCGGCGATGCTCGATGTAGGCGGCATTCGCTTCCTTAAGCGACAGCAGTTTCGGCCGTCCGTGGTCGATCGCGAGCATAGACGCCGCGAACGAGCTCTCCATCGCGGTATGCTTGTAGAGATTGTTGATGACAACCTTCGGATTTCCGTCGCGTTTTAATTCGATCACCACGCGCGTGTTCTCGTCTGACTCGTCGCGGATCGCCGTGATCTCAGTCAGCACCTTGTCATTGACCAACGCGGCGATGCGCTCGACCAGGGTCGCGCGGTTCACGTTGTAAGGAATCTCTGTGATCACGATCTGCTCTCGGTTCCCCTTCAGCTCCTCCACGCCCGCTTTACCGCGCACCTTCATGCTGCCCCGTCCGGTTTCGAGATATTGACGAACCCCGGAGATGCCACAGATGGCGCAGCCGGTCGGGAAATCCGGACCCTTCACGTGCTTCATCAGCTCCTCGAGCGTGATGTCCCCGTCATCGATCTGCGCACAAATGCCGTCGACGACTTCGCCGAGATTGTGGGGCGGGATATTCGTCGCCATTCCGACGGCGATACCGGTGCCGCCGTTAACGAGCAGATTCGGAAATGCCGATGGGAAAACGGTCGGCTCAGTCCGCGTCTCGTCGTAGTTCGGGACAAAGTCGACCGTGTCCTTCTCCATGTCGGTCATGAGGGCGGCGCCGAGATGCGTCATGCGCGCCTCGGTGTAGCGCATCGCCGCGGGTGGATCGCCTTCGACCGATCCGAAGTTCCCCTGGCCATTGACGAGCGTCTCGCGCATGGCCCACGACTGCGCCATGTGCACTAGCGTTGGGTAAATCACGGCTTCACCGTGCGGGTGATAGTTACCGCTCGTGTCACCGCAGATTTTTGCGCACTTACGATGCTGCCGGTTCGGGAAGAGCGACAGATCGTGCATCGCATAGAGGATGCGACGTTGCGACGGCTTCAATCCATCGCGCGCGTCCGGCAGCGCACGCGAAATGATGACCGACATCGAGTAATCGAGGAATGACCGCGATACTTCCTCGGCGACGTTGATCGGCTCTATCTTTTCGTTCTGGTTGTACACAAATTAAGCGGAGCCGAGATTTCGTTTCGCCATCGACTCAAGATACAGGTCTCGCCACTGGCGTGAAATGTCGTCCGATTGGCGAACAGTGAGTGGCTGACTGACGCGCGCATTTTTTGGCACGGAAATCCGGAGGAAATCGAGCACGCTGGCGACGACGGCGTCGTAGTTTTCGCACATCTCTTCGTATTCCACCTCAAACGGCGCGATGTTGTTCCTGCGAAAAAAATCGATCCAGACGTTCTCCCCCTGCTGGGCCTCATCCAGGCAGCGTTCGATCAATTTCGCGTCGAATTCAGGGTCAGCGGCAGCCGCTTTGCCCTGCTTCACTTTCCAGAGCCCCGTCTGCATGGCGCGAGCTTTCGAGATCGCTTGTCGTAGACGATCTCGCCGCGCGATGTGAATGAACTGGAGGCGCGGGAAAGCGCGTTCGAGGACCTCCAACTCCGTCGCATCGGCCGCGCCAAACGAACCGGCGTTGCGCAATCGCGCGGTAAAATCAGTGACGTACCAGGCCATTAACTTAAATCCGAAAACGCGGTTTGACGTCGCCGTGCGATCGATGATGCCGCGCACGTAGCCGACGAAATCACTCGCCGCGTTCAGGCCGTGTTTGGCGCCGAAATGTTGTTCGAATTGCCTGAGAAAGTACTGATTCGGCCTTCCCGCGTGTCGCGTCGCGTGCAAACCGTCGGTTAACATATTGCTGCCTGATCTCGCAACCGCGCAAACCACGTAGCAGCGCCGCGGGTAGCGCAGCTTTTTCAGGAAAGCTTTCACCGGCGCGCTCAAACATCGAGGTTGCGCACGTTCAGCGCGTTGTCTTCAATGTATTGCCTCCGTGGCTCAACCACATCGCCCATCAGGCGAGTGAACATTTGGTCGGCTTCCACGTTGTTGTCGTCGTTCAAGTCCACCTTCAGGAGCTTCCGCTTGTTCGGATCCATCGTGGTATTGAACAACTCCTTCGCGTTCATTTCGCCGAGGCCTTTGAAGCGCTTGATCTGCACCCCGCGCCGCCCGATCTCGACGATCTTTTGGTGAATCTCGGGAATGGAAAAGAGCGAGTGTGCCACCGCCTTCTCGCCTTCGCCCTCGATCAGTTCAAAAATGGGCTGATCGCTCGCGGCGTAGTGGTCGACCTTCAAGCCCTTGCGCGCGAGGTCTGCGATTAATTTCTGAACGGTAGCCGATTCGTGGAGTTCCACCTTGGTCGCCCGGCGGCGAACGCCGTTGCTTTTCGCGTTTGCGTTAGACGGGGCGAGGGGCAAAAGCTCCTGTCCCATCTCCTGGTCGAAGAGATTGAGATCGAGATTGTCCTCATGAAATCTACGGACCTCTTGCTCGTCGTGGAAATACCGCACCGATTCGTCGTTCCCTTCGCGAACCTTGACGAGGTAGGTAGGAAGCTTGCCGGTCCTCGCGTCGCGTTCGCCCAGGAATGCCTCGAAATCTCCGCCATGCCGGCGGACGGCCTCGCTCTGTTTGGCCAGCTTCTCGAGGGACTCGAGGACGTCTTTCAATTGTGCCGCGCTTAGCTCCTTGCCATCCGCCAGATTCTTCAAGCGCACGTCTTCCGCGCCTAACGAGATCAAAATCTTATTCAACTGCACGTCGTCGTCGACGTACTCCTCGCGCTTCTTGCGTTTGATTTGATAGAGCGGCGGCTGCGCGATGTAGATCTTGCCGGCCCGAACCAGCTCCGTCATTTGCCGGTAGAAGAATGTAAGGAGCAGGACGCGAATGTGCGAACCATCAACGTCAGCGTCGGTCATGATGATGATGCGACCGTAGCGCAGTTTGCTAATGTCGAACGTGCCTTCTTCTTTGCTGCTGATGCCGCCGTTAGTTTCTTCTTTCGGCTTTCCAATCCCGGTGCCAATCGCGGTGATCATCGACTGGATTTCCGTGTTTTTGAGCGCCTGATCGAGGCGCGCTTTCTCGACATTGATTAGTTTACCGCGGATCGGCAGGATCGCCTGATAGCGCCGATCTCGTCCTTGTTTTGCCGAGCCACCGGCCGAATCGCCCTCGACGATATAAAGCTCCGTCAGCTCCGGGTCGCGCTCTGAACAATCAGCAAGTTTCCCCGGCAAGCCTCCGCCGGTGAGAGCACCCTTGCGGATTGTCTCGCGCGCTTTTCGCGCCGCTTCCCGGGCGCGTGCGGCCGTCAGCACCTTCTCGAAAATCCGTTTCGCGACTGGCGGATTCTGATCGAAGTAGGTCATCAACCCATCGTAAACGACCGAATTCACGACGCCGTCGATCTCGGTGTTCACGAGTTTCACTTTCGTCTGCGATTCAAAGCGCGGATTTGGGAGCTTAATGCTCAACACGCAAACGAGACCTTCCCGGGCGTCATCGCCGGAGATCGAAGGATCTTTGTCCTTTATCAGATTATTCGACTTTGCGTATTGATTCACCGCTTTCGTCAGCGCGGTGCGGAAACCAGTGAGGTGCGTGCCTCCATCCGGATTCGGAATTGAGTTAGCGAAGGGTAGAATCTGATCGTTGTAGCTGTCGTTGTATTGCAGGACGACGTCGACAAACACCTCGTCCCGCTGCCGCGAAATGATGACCGGCTTCGGATGAATGACCTGCTTGTTCTCGCCGAGCTGCTTTACAAATTCCTCGATCCCATGCTTGTAAAGAAACGTCTCTTTCTTGGGCCCGTCATCGCGCTCATCGGTTAGCGTTATTTCCAAGCCGGGATTGAGAAAGGCGAGCTCGCGCAAGCGTGTCGCCAAGCGCTCGAACTTAAACTCTGTCGTGATCGTGAAGATCGTCGGATCCGGCAGGAAGGTAATCAGCGTGCCGGTCTGTTTCTTATTTTTCAGCTCGCCGATGACACTCAGTTTTTGCGTCGTTTTCCCACGCTCGAAACCCATGTGGTAAACCTTGGCGTCGCGCGAGACCTCGACCTTGAACCAATCCGACAGCGCGTTGACGCATTTCGCGCCGACGCCGTGCAGACCGCCGGAATATTTATAAGCGCCTTGCCCGAATTTACCGCCCGCGTGCAGATTGGTCAGCACCAACTCGACTGCCGGCATCTTGAATTTCGGATGCATGTCTACCGGAATCCCGCGGCCGTTGTCGCGCACGGAAACCGAACCGTCGACGTGAATGGCGACTTCGATTTTTGTGCAGTAACCGGCGAGATGTTCGTCGATTGAGTTGTCGAGAACTTCGAAAACGCAGTGATGCAATCCGCGTTCATCCGGATCGCCGATATACATGCCGGGGCGCTTCCGCACAGCTTCCAAACCCTCGAGCTTGTCGATCTGCGCCGCGTCGTATTTTTGGTTCTGACTAATGCCCGTCGCTGCGTCTTGCGTGGATTTCTGGGCAGAGGCTTCGTCTTGGGCTTGGAGCATAAAAAGGCAGTAGAACTACGAGGTCAAAACATAGGTGAGAGGCGCCTCCGTCACAACAAATATCTGGCGGCTCGATCAGCAAAATTCTACCACGACTTGCGACCCCACGGCGTCGCTAGCGCAGCATCTTGTGGTCTACCAAATTTGTGACGCTAGCGTCCTTCCGCTTATCAGAGTGGAGTACTTGACCTGTTGCGTCAACGCCCGGAAACTGGTCGCCTGATGCTGCGTCCGCAGACACTCAAGGAGGGTCGCTGGATCTTCCTGGTGCTCGTCATTTTCATGCTCGCCGGGTGGCTGGCTTCGCCCTGGATTTCCGCCGCGTTCCTGGCGTTGATTATTTACACCCTGGCGTTTTTTCGTGATCCGGAACGCGTCGCGCCAGCAGATCCAGACGCGGTAGTGGCGGCAGCCGACGGAGTTGTCGCTGACATCGGTGAGATCGAGGAACCGGAGGTGCTGCGAGCCTCGATGCGGCGGGTCGGAATTTTTCTTTCCGTTTTCGATGTGCACACAAATCGCGCTCCGGTCGAAGGCCGCGTCATTTACCGGCAGCATCATGAAGGTCTCTGTCTCGATGCGCGGAGCGAACATTGCTCCACGAAAAACGAAGCGATGACCTGGGCGTTCGAAAATCCGCGCGCGACCATTGTCGTGCGCCAACTCACCGGGGCGATTGCGCGGCGCATCGTTGGCTGGTCGAATGTAGGGGATGAGCTGCGAAAAGGGGAGCGTTTCGGGATGATTCGCTTCGGCTCGCGTACGGAAGTATACTTGCCCCTCGATGCGACACTTCTCGTCAAAGTGGGCGATCGCGTAGTGGGTGGCCAGAGCGTCATTGCGCGCCTTTCCTAAACCGCATGAACGAGCAGAACCCGAAGATTTATCTGCTGCCGAATCTAATGACGGCAGGCAATCTCTTCTGCGGCTTCGCCGCGGTCCTGAAGATTCTCGAAGGCGCTCTGCTCCAGACATCCGACGCCGATGGCGCGGCGAACCTTTTTCACACCGCCATCTGGTTCATTCTCGGCGCGTGCATCTTCGATCTCCTCGATGGCCGCCTCGCGCGACTGGGCGGCAACGAAAGTGCGTTCGGACGCGAGTTCGATTCACTCGCGGACATCGTCTCGTTCGGGGTTGCTCCGGCGCTCATGGTTTACAGGATCGTGCTCCAGGAATTTCCGCGCGCCGGCTGGATCGTGGCGTTTGTTTACCTGGCCTGCGGCGCTCTGCGGTTGGCGCGTTTCAATTGCATTGCCGCGTCAGAGAGCGGAGCGAGCAAGGATTTCCGCGGATTTCCAATTCCCGCCGCCGCCGGATTGATCGCATCAATCACGCTCTCCATGCTCTGGATGACGGAAGGCGAACATCATCTCGGCAAATGGAAATTCGTGCTCCCGCCGCTGATGCTTTTTCTCTCTTTCATGATGTTCAGCCGCTTCCGTTATCCAAGTTTCAAGGGGATCGACTGGCGCACGACGAAATCGATTCCTCGTTTCCTGATCATCAGTTTGATCCTGATCATCACCGTGATGAACTATGAATGGATGCCGGCAACGATTTTCATCGCCTACCTGCTCTACGGCTTCCTGCGACCATGGCTTTCGCGCGAATGGCAGCGCGGGATCGAGGAGGAAATTGGCGACGAACCTGAGGACGACGAGCCGATCGAAGAGATGCCTTAATCCGCATCACGAGACCGGCTGCTGATTCAAGTGGTAGGGCGACGCTCCGCGGAGCTTTGGGAGCTGGATCGATTCCGGCTCGACGGAGTCTCGCCCTACCGGGTCTGGTTGAGCTGCGCAAGAATTTCGGGATCGCGCACGTCTGCCCATGCGCCCGCGAGTTCGAGCGCCTGGACTTTGCGGCCGGACCTTGCCAACTCGCGAATCGCATCGGTCAATTCGAACTCACCCCGCGGCGATCGCTCAAGTTTTGCAGTAAACGCAAAAATGCTCGGTCGGAAGGCGTAGATTCCAGCGTTATACCATGGGCTCGTCGGCTCGCCCGGGAGCGACTTTTCGCGCAGATCGATTAGCTCGAAATTCTCATTCACGAAGACAGCGCCGCCTTTGCTCACGTCTTCGTCGCGTTTCACGCTGACAATTGCTTCCACATCTTCGCGCAGATCCGCGAGTCGAGCGTAGTTGCCTTCATCCACCAGGATGTCGCCATAGCTGAGGATGAAGGGCTTGTCCCCGACGAACTCGCGCGCGAGATCGACCACGCGGCCGGTGCCATCCTGCACCTCCTGCGTGATGTAACTAATCCGCGCATCGAAGCGGTTCCCATCTCCGAAACACTCGCGCACAATTTCCGCGTGCCAGCCGACGACGATGAGGAAGTCGCGCACACCGGCCAGTCGTAAACCTTCCACGATGTGTTGCAAGACGGGCTTGCCCCGCACCAACAGCATCGGCTTTGGTAGATCTGCCGTCAGTTCGCGCATGCGCGTACCGCGGCCCGCTGCGAGGAGGACGGCGCGCGTAATCACGACGACGAGGAAGTGCGTGGCGCGGGATTGCATTTCGCAAACGCGCACGGCACCATCTGCGCCATGCTGAAGTTTCTTGGGAAATATCGCGAGA
>JACCXL010000175.1 GCA_013697015.1 Chthoniobacterales bacterium
GCGCAAACGCGGGGTGGACGTCGAATACATGGTGAAGGAGAACGAAGGCCACGGTTTTCATAACGAGGAAAACCGCTTAGATTTCTACGGCGCTATGGAGAAGTTCCTCGATAAATACCTGAAGCCAGCAGCGTAGAAGGCGGTCTTGGAGGGCAATCGAAAATCAATCAGGAAAGCAGGAAAACAGGAAACGGACGATGAAGTGGTTGTCTCGTTTCTTGCGTTGCTGATTCACTCCCAAACGGGCCGCGGGCAATCTCGGTGATGAGTTTTTAGATGCCCGCTAGGGTCCGCGGCGCCGGTCGCGGTCTCCCCGATTTATCCGCGAGTGCTCTTCGACTGGACTGTCCTTCGCAGAGACTGGAAAGCTCCCTTGTGACGAGCGGCGGATTGCGAACCGCGCCCGCTGCGGGAACGCTCGACTGCTCTGCGCCCCGCGACCAATACAAGTTGCGCCGTGACGCCCGGAAGGCTTTCAGCCAAAGTGAATCCTTTCTCCTATGAAGATCGCGCGCGCATTGATTTCAGTTTCCGATAAGAAAGGCATCGCGGACTTTGCGCGCGAACTGGAGAAACAAGGCGTCGATATCATCTCCACGGGCGGGACGGCGGAGTTACTGCGTCGTGAAGGCGTGCCGGTCCGGGACATCTCGAGTTTTACAGCGTTCCCGGAGGTGCTCGAAGGGAGGCTAAAGACTCTGCATCCGCGAGTCCACGGTGGGCTGCTCTACAAACGCGGGAATTCTCTGCATGAAGCGCAGGCGAAAGAGTGCGGCTTCGAACCGATCGATCTCGTGGTCGTGAATCTCTATCCGTTCGAAGCGACGATCGCGAAGCCAGGCGTGACGCTGGCGGAAGCGATCGAACAGATCGACATCGGCGGACCATCCATGATTCGAAGCGCCGCGAAAAATTACGAGTCGGTCACGGTGGTCGTTGATCCAGCCGATTACGCGACTGTGCTGGAAGCGCTGCGCGATCGGGACGGCGCGACCGGCCTGAAGTTAAGGGAACGGCTCGCCATCAAGGCATTCTTGAAAACGTCCGATTACGACCGGGCGATCGGGAATTTTCTGAACCAGGAACAACAAACCGACACGTCGTTTTCAATTTCACTTCCGCTCGCCACCCGTCTGCGCTATGGCGAGAATCCTCATCAGGCCGCTGCGCTTTACGGGGATTTTGATCGGCACTTCGAGAAGCTCCATGGAAAAGAACTCTCGTTTAACAACATTCTCGACATCAGCGCCGCGGCGAACCTTCTTGACGAGTTTTCGGAGCCGACCGTGGCGATCCTGAAACACACGAATCCCTGCGGCGTTGGCAGCGATCCGGATTTACGCGCGGCGTGGGAAAAAGCCTTCTCGACTGACAAACAGTCGCCCTTCGGCGGAGTCATTATCACCAACCGGGCTGTCGATGAGACACTGGCGAAGGCGATTAGCGAGATATTCAGCGAAGTTATAATCGCCCCGGAATTCGAGGGCGCGGCCCGTCGGCTCTTCCAGAAGAAGAAAAATTTGCGCCTGATTCGCGCGCTGCCAACGCCAGAGAAACCCCGGCAGCTTCCTGATCTCCGGTCGGTCGTCGGCGGCCTTCTTCTGCAGGAGCATGACAGCGCCGGGGAGGCTGGGCTCACGATGAAAGCCGTGACAGCGCGACAACCGAACGACGCGGAGCGTGCCGCCATGCTCTTCGGCTGGCGGGTAGTCAAGCACGTGAAATCGAACGCGATAGTCTACGCGGCTGCGGATCGCACCCTTGGAATCGGCGCTGGTCAAATGTCGCGCGTGGATGCGTCGCGCATTGCGGTCTGGAAAGCGGCCGCAGCCGGCCTTTCGCTCAAGGGAAGCGCGGTCGCAAGCGACGCGTTTTTCCCCTTTGCCGATGGTCTGGTGGCGGCCGCCGAAGCAGGCGCCACGTGCGCGATTCAGCCGGGAGGCTCGGTCCGCGACGAGGAAGTTATCGCGGCCGCCAACGAGCGCGACATGGCGATGATCTTCACCGGCGTGCGTCACTTCCGGCATTAGTACACTATATCCGAAGCTTCTGAGAAGCTCTGGATTGGAGGGACGCCCGCCGTGGCGTCTGTCATCAGCGGGACGGGACAGCGCCCGTCCCTCCACCATTCCTGAGCGTTGTGCTCAGTGTTCACATTCATCCAATACAGTGCATTAAAAGCGGTTTCAAAACGCGCTCCAACGGCAAGCTGATCGCAGTGGAGGTTTTCGGCACCGCCATGTTTTTCATGGCGATGGCAACCCACGACGCACTTCCGCCGCGAGCGCTTTCGAGTTGGCCGTATCGCGAAACGTCATAGATCGGCCCGCGTGATTTTGCCTACTCTTCTGCCGCCTTTACAACAATACCGCCGGGGCGCGAGCGTGCGCCTCGGTCACGCTCACTTCAACTCTTTGCGAGTGAGCATTTCATCCCGCTTCGCCTTGAATTCCGCGCCTGTCTTCCAAGCAGGAAATCGGTCGCCCTGCGCCACTTGATAACCGACCTCAAAGAGGAGCTGCACATCCTCCGCGCCGCCCGCGAGATCCCACGTCGGGTCGACCTGATCGGACGGCTGATGATAATGCTGCGCTACGAATTCATCTTTCTTCTGCTGACCGAACCCAGCCGGTTTGCCGATCACCTCTCGACCCGCGCCGGTGTAAAGAGAAGGAACGCCTACTTTCGAAAATTCGAATTGGTCGGCGCGGTAGAAGCTGCCCTTTTCTGGTTGGGTATTGGGATTCATGACCCGTCCGTGACGCGCGGTGGCGGCGGCAAGCATGTCGTCGAGTTCGGAGTTGCCGAAGCTAATGTCTTCGATATCCCTCGTTCTACCCCAGACGCTGAGGCCATCCATGTTGATATCTGCGAGCGTCTTCTCGAGCGGGTAAAGTGGGTGCCCGGCGTAGTATTTCGCGCCGAGCAATCCTGCTTCTTCCGCCGTTGTCGCCATGAAGAGGACCGAACGTTTCGCAGGCGTGGTGAGTTTGCTGTGCGCCGCCGCGAGCTCAATCAAACCGGCGACGCCGGACGCATTGTCGACTGCTCCGTTGAAGATCTGGTCGCCCTGGATGTCAGCGTGCCGGCCGAGGTGATCCCAATGCGCGGTGTAGATGATCCACTCGTCTTTCAACTTCGGATCGCTGCCGTCAACGCGGCCGACTACGTTGTGCGACTTGAAGGACCGCACGGTTTGTTTCAAGTCGAAATTCGCCTTCGCTGTTAACGGAACCGGTCGAAACTCCTTGGCCAGCGCCGCTTTCTTCAGCGCGTCGAAATTCTGACCACTGTCGGCAAGCAGCTTTTTCGCGACATCGAGAGTGATCCAGGAGCGCACCGGAACCTGTCCCATGTTTTTATCTGGCGCATCGATTTCGAAGTTCTCTTTTGCCCAACTTGTCATCACGACAGAGTAGGGGTAGGCCGCCGGCTCGGTCTCGTGGATGATGATCGCCGCGGCCGCGCCCTTTTGCGCCGCGATCTCGTATTTGTAGGTCCAGCGGCCGTAAAAAGTCATGGCCCGTCCTTTGAACATCTTCTCGTCGAGTTTGGCTGGGTCATTGGGATCCGCGAGCGCCGGATCATTGATGAGCATCAGAATCGTCTTTCCGCGGACATCCACGCCTTTGTAGTCATCCCATCCATATTCGGGCGCGACGACTCCATAGCCGACAAAGACGATGTCGGAATTCTCGACCTTAACCTGCTCCTGGAGTCGGGCAGAAGAGGCGACGTAATCGTCCGGGAATTTCAAGTCCGTGCTCTTGCCGTCGACGACAAAGGAAGCCGCGGGCGCGCTCGTGATTCCGGCTAGAGGAACTTCCTGCACATATGTGCCGTTTGGGTTTCCTGGCTTCAGGCCCAGTTCCTTGAACCGATCGGTCACGTACTTCACGGAAAGCTCCTCACCTTTCGATCCTGGAGCCCGGCCTTCGAATTCGTCAGAAGCGAGCACTTTGATGTGTTTCAGCAAGTCGTTAGGCGTAATCGCTTCGACCGCGGCTTTGGGTGGAATGTTCGCAGGATCGGCCGCGGCGGAGACGGTCGCGGCCAGCGTGAACAGGAAGGAAGCGGTGCAAAGAGTTGAGTTCATGTCTGTCGTGATGGGGGATGGTGCGCGAGGCGTGCAGTCCTGGCGCTATTGCAGATGCACATATTTATAAGGGTGATGATCGAGGATCGTGGGGAACCAGCCTTGCACGTTGGGTTGCAGCAGGAAGGCATGGGTGAAAAAGAAGAGCGGCAAAATAGGCGCCTCATGCAAGAGGATCGCTTCCGCCTTGTCGAATGCAGCCAATCGTGCGGTCTCATCGGACGTCGTGCCGGCTTCCGCAATTAGCCGGTCGTAATCCGCGTTCGCCCAACCGGTCTGGTTGTTCCCACCGCCTGTGACCCAGACATTCAGGAATGAATTCGGATCAACATAATCGCCGATCCAGGTGGACCGAATGATTTGATAATTCATCTGGCGGCGGGAATCGAAGTAAACTTTCTCTTCCTGGTTCACGAGCGACACATTCACGTTCAGCTCCTTGCGCCACATCTGCTGAATCGCTTCCGCGGTTAGCTTGTGGTTCTCGGAGCTGTTAAACAGGAGCTCTATCGGCGGAAGGCCGCGCCCGTCGGGAAAGCCTGCGTCGGCCAAAGCGCGCCGAGCACCTTTCACGTCGTACGGAATCGCGGATGAACTGGTGTACCCCGCGGTTTTCGGTGGCGTAAAACTACCGGCGGGCAGTTGGCCGCCGCGCCAGACATTTTCCACGATCGACTGCCGGTCGATCGCCATCGCAAGCGCGCGCCGGACGAGCGGGTTGTTCAACGCCGGTTTGGTCACATTCACGCGAAAAAAATAAGTGCCGAGATACG
>JACCXL010000198.1 GCA_013697015.1 Chthoniobacterales bacterium
ACGATGAGCCAGGCGGCGGCGATTCTAAAATCTGTCACGACGCTGCCCGACCTGCTCTCACGTTTCGCCGAGACCATTAGCCATGCGATCGGGACGGAACGCGTTTTGATCTTGCTCAACGATAAACGCGAATTTGCGCAACTTTTTCCGCCTCGAAGCGGAGAGGGCGCACAGCCTTGCCTCGACCTGCCGAAAGAGAATCCGATCACGCGCTACCTCATTGTAAATCCTGAGCCCCTCGTGCTTGACGAGTTGCACCGCGTCCGACCGACACATGAACTCGACCAGGTCATGTCGCAGATGCATTTGCTCAATATCGCCGTTGCGATGGGAATTTTTTCGCGGGAGCATCTCGCTGGTGTGATGTTGCTCGGCCCGCGGTTATCCGGCCGGATTTACGGGAGTGTGGAGCAAAACGCGCTCCAGGTGCTCTGCGGGCAGCTCGCGGTCGCGATCGACAACGCCCAGCTGTTTACGGAGGTGCAAAACGCCAGGATTTACAACGAAATCCTGCTTCAAAACCTGACGACAGGCGTCATCGCCGCTGGAGATGACGGCCGAATTACGGTCTTTAACAAAGAGGCCGGTGAGATCACGGGGCTGAACCTGAAGAAAGTAATCGATCATCCACTGAACGAACTACCGGAGTCTATCGCGGATGTATTGCGCGAAACGTTGCGGACCGGTCATCGCCAGGAAAACAGCGAGCTGGAATTACGTAGCGCTGATCGTACCCGTGTGGTCCGCGCTAGCAGCTCAATCTTCCGCGGCGAAAGTGGGCAGTTGCTTGGCGCGCTCATGGTGTTGACCGATATCACCGCCTTAAAGCGACTCGAGCTGCAAATTCGCCGGAGCGATCGTCTCGCCAGCCTTGGGACTTTGTCCGCGGGCATGGCGCACGAAATCAAAAACCCGCTCGTTTCGATCAAGACGTTCGCACAGTTGCTTCCGGAGCGGTATCAGGACTCAGATTTTAGGGACACATTCTCCAATCTGATCGGCCACGAGATCGATCGGATTGATTCGCTCGTGAATCAGCTGCTGCGCTTTGCGCGTCCGGCCAAGCCGCTCCTCAAGCCGATGCACGTGCATGAGATCCTGGAAAAGTCGCTCACTCTGGTGGGGCACCGCCTTTACCAAAAAGAAATCAAATTAGCTCGTTCCTGGCATGCCGACGTGGATACAATCCGGGCCGATGCTGATCAGCTCGAACAGGTTTTTCTTAACTTCTTCATCAACGCGATGGAGGCGATGAAACCAGGCGGCGAACTTACGGTGGCGACAGAAATCCAGGAGGCGAAGGATTGGGCCTCAGTCGTAGATGGTGCCAGTAGTGAGATACACGAAATCCTGCGGATCTCGATTCGAGATAACGGCGCAGGCATCCGGAGCGAAGACATTGCGCACGTCTTCGATCCGTTTTTCACGACCAAAGATTACGGCACCGGTCTTGGTCTCTCCGTCGTACACGGCATTGTCCAGGAACACGGCGGGCAGATCGAGGTGGAGAGCGAACCAGAGAAGGGCACCGCGTTCCACATCCTCCTGCCGCTGGAGCGTTTCAACGAGGAGTTCGCCGCCGCATGACCCCTGCCCCGGTGTGCCTCCTCTACACACAGGATGCTGATCTCGTCCGTCGCATAAAAGCGTTTCTGCGCGCGATCGCGCCGGTACGCCACGTGCCCGAGGCCGACCGCCTCGATGCCGTCCTTCAACAGACCAGTCCCGCGATTTTGCTGATGGATCTCCGCGCGAAGGACGCCTGGGATCTGCTCGAACAGGTCCAAAAAGGCTGGCCTGAAGTGCTTATCATCGCCCTCGGCACGCCCCGCTCGGAACCGCTGCGCGAGGCGGAGCAATGCGACATCTACGCGGCTGAAGATTTGCAACTCGATCGGCACCGGTTTCAGGCCCTCGTCTCCCGCGCGTTCGATCATCTGCGCGTCGTGCAGGAGAATCGGGAGCTCCGCGACCAGTCCGCGCTCGCGCCGCTGCCCGAGCCGCCGCGGCGCGTCGATCTCGCTTCCGAACGCTATTCGTCGTCCATGCCGATGCTCCGTTTCCCGCGCGTCTTCCGCCGGTTCGATAACGTCGAGGCGCTTCTTTCGAGCGTCGTCGAGGGGGTCGCGGACGCCGCCACCGTGACGCGCGTCGGAATTTTCTCACGCGTTCGGCAAAGCGATCGCTACCGGCTCCGCGCCGGGCTACGCTGTCTGCCGGAAACTTACGAAGTGGAATATGGCGAGCGCGATCCGCTCGTTCGCTGGTTCGAGCTGCACGCGCATTTGATTTGTCGCAGCAATCTTCCGCAAGCCAGCGACCAGACGCAGCGCGCCCTGATGCGCCGCGCACTCGACACCTTTGGGGCGGAGGTGATCGTGCCATTACACGCGCGCGGCCGGATCATCGGTTGGTTATTTTTTGGGCATCGGGTGACCGGTCAGCGTTTCGAATACAGCGACCTGGAAGGTCTGATGATTCTGGCGGAACACGTCTCGACCGTGCTCGAGAATGCGCTCCTCTACGAAGAGGTCACGCTGCAGAAGACTCTCGCAGAAACGCTCTTGAAATCGATTCCGCCGGGCATCATCGCGACCGACGAAGAAGCAATTGTCCGCTGGTTCAATCCTACCGCCGAACAGATGCTTGGCCTCGCCTCGGCTGAAGTTTTGAACCGTCCGGTTGAAGCTGCCGGCAGCCGACTCGCAGGGCTCCTGCGCGAGACGCTCGAAGCGAAAGAGAATCTGCCGGCTCAACGGTGGATTGATGGAAACACGCGCCGGTCGCTCTCGGTTCAGACGCGCCGGCTGCTCGACCAGCGGACGCCGCTCGGCGCCGTGGCGGTCGTGCACGATCTAACCGGCGAAGAGGACCTGCGACAGAAACAGGAACTGCTCGATCGTGCTGCGTTCTGGACCGATCTGGCGGCGAGCATGTCACATGAAATTCGGAATCCACTCGTCGCGATCAAGACGTTCGCGCAACTTCTGCCGGAGCGCTTCGACGATGCCGAATTCCGCAAGGATTTTAACGTGATCGTCGTGCAGGAAATTGATCGGCTCGACAAAATCATCACGCAAATTAACAACTTCGCGCACCCGCCTGAACTCGTGCTGAAGTCGATTGACGTTCGCGATTCGCTGAAAAAAGCGATTGAGATGGCGCGTGAGAAGGTCGCGAAGAAGGGGACGCCGGTAGAAGCGAATCTGCCTAATGATCTCCCCAAAATCCTCGGCGACGAAGTGGCGCTCGCCGAAGCTTTCGCGCACCTGGTCGCGAACGCTGCCGAAGCCACTTCTGATCAAAGCAAGCCGCGGATCACTCTGGCCGCGAGACCGCTCCGCGAGGGTAAGGAAACCAGCGGTGTCGTCGTGACGGTGCAGGACAATGGCAAGGGGATCGCTCCCAACCTGCGAGAAAAAATCTTTTCACCCTTTTGCACGACGAAGCCGCGCGGCATGGGCCTGGGCTTGCCGATCGTGAAACGCACAGTATTTGATCATAATGGCCGCCTCGATGTTGATTCGAACACGCACGGCACATCCGTTAGCGTGATCCTGCCCGCGAGTCCGAACGGACACTGAAAGATTTGCGGATGACGAACGCCACCGCGCGTTCTACGATGCCTAGTTCGCACGGACTTACCAAGACATGATCGTCACCACCGCACAGCTTTACAAAGTCGCCTACGGAAAATTCGCGGTCGGCGCCTACAACATTAACAACATGGAGCAGCTGCTCGGCTTATTCGGCGGAAACGTGCAAAGCCGGGCGCCCTTCATCATTCAATTGTCAAAAGGCGCGCGCAAATATGCCGATAAGCGGATGCTGGAAGCGATGATCCGCACCGCTGAGCAAATCTTTCCCGAAGCCATTTTCGCCGTGCACCTCGACCACGGCGATGAGGAAACTTGCTACGATTGTATCGACTCCGGCTTCTACAGCTCGGTGATGATTGACGCCAGCCACGAAGGTTTCGACGAGAACGTGGCGATCACGAAACGTGTCGTGGATCGAGCGCACACCAAAGGCATCAGCGTGGAGGCGGAACTCGGGATGCTGGGGGGCGTGGAAGAAGACATCAAGGTGGATGAGAAGCACGCCTGCCTAACGAACCCAGTCGAGGCGGTCGAATTCATCAAGCAGACCGGTTGTGATTCATTGGCGGCCGCGATCGGGACCAGCCACGGCGCTTATAAGTTCAAAGGCCAGCAGTCCCTGCACTTCGAAGTTATCGAGCAGATTCGGGACAACGTGAAGGCGGGTGGTCTGCCACCGGTGCCGATCGTGATGCATGGCAGCAGCAGCGTGCCCATTTCGGAAGTCGAACGGATCAATGCAGCCGGCGGCAAACTCGACCCAAGCGCGCGCGGTGTGAATGAAGAAGAGTACCTCCCGGCCGCGAAGCTGGGCGTTACCAAAGTGAACATCGACACAGATGGACGCCTCGTCTGGACCCGCGTTCATCGCGAATATTTCCGCGATCATCCCGCGGAGTTCGATTTTCGGCCGCCGGGCAAAATTTTCGTGCAGGAGTATGCAAACTTCATTGCGCACAAAAACGAGAAGCTCGGGTCCGCGGGCCAGCTGGATGCGGTGCGCGCGAGCGTTGCTTCGTAGTCTCGTTCGCTGACGGGCTCGGTAGAGCGCTCTCCCCTTGACCTTCACGCTTCAGGAGCTGGCCGCGATTTGCAGCGGAGAAGTGCGCGGTGACGCGACGCAGACGATAACCGGGGCGGCGTCCCTGGCCGAAGCCACCGCCGGAGAAGTCACCTTCTACGGC
>JACCXL010000219.1 GCA_013697015.1 Chthoniobacterales bacterium
CTTCAATGTAATCGGCAGATCACCGCCGGCGCGCTGATCGGATTGGCCGCTGGAATTAAAGCGTTCCCGGTCGTGGCCATTCTCTACCTGCTTTATCGACGCTATTGGATTGCAGCGGCCAGTTTGGCGGCGACGCTCACGCTCCTCCTCGTGGCGTTCCCAATCGCGGCGCGCGGATCGGCTCAGGCCGGAACGGACCTGCACCGTTGGACCGAAGGCATGTTGTTCAAGTATGACGAGAAAGGCTTCGGGCAACGGGCCGGTCGAAGTCACGCGTGGAAAAATCAATCCATCTTCGGAGTGGCGAATCTCCTGCTTCGGCACGTGGACTACGACGACAAATACGAGCCGCACCGACCGGTCTACGCCAATGTTGCCGACCTCGGATTTTCCACCGTGAACAAATTGATTGGCGTAACCACGCTGCTGGCCGGCTTGATATACGTCGCTGTTTTGCCCGGCAGACGGCGCCGAACGGCAGAGACCGACGCGATCGAATTTGCACTTCTCTTGTTACTGATGCTGGTCTTTACGCCCTTCGCCTTTGGCTATTTGTTTGCGTGGCTGCTTTATCCTTTCACGGTCCTAACGCGTCGTTTGATGTTCGGTCGTTCTCCGCTCCTGCTGTTCACCGCGATCGGCGCCGTCGCGCTTCTGGCGCTCACAATCCCATTTCGGATTCAGGCACAAGTGTATGGGAACATCTTCTTCGCCACGATTCTGCTCTTCGTCGGTCTAAGCGCGGAATTTATTCGGCTGCAACGGATGGCGGACGATCCCGTGAAATTGTCTACTTCGATCGGCTGACGCGGCTTCCGAGCTTCGCCACCGCTGCTAGCCAGCGCAACGCGAATAGGAAGGCCACTCCGGGCCGCATCTTCGAAACGCCGTGGGCTCGATCCTGAAACGTGATCGGCAATTCCAAGATTCGAAGCCTGGGTCCTGGGGCAACGATGATTTCGAACGCGATTTTGAATCCGGTTGCCGAACACGCGCGCAGGAGAAACAGATCGCGCCGGATCGCGAAAAATCCGCACATCGAATCGTGCACGCCCGTGAGCGGATACGAGATGGCAGCGGCGACGCGTGACATCAATCGTCTCCACAGCGGCCATCCGGGTGTGGACGAACCTGTGACGTATCGGCTGCCAATAACCAGATCCGCCACATCCTGATCTATCGGTCTAACTAGTTCGTAAATCGCCGCGGGCGGGTGACTGAAGTCAGCATCCAGTACAACCAGGATTTCGCCCCGCGCGACCCGCGCTCCTGCCAGGACTGCACCGGCGAGACCGAGATCGGTCGTGTCGCGCAGCAGTAGATGCAGGTTGGGATTTTCGATGGCGCGAAGCCGCTCCACCGTTCCGTCCGTCGATCCATCGTCGACGAAGATGATTTCAGAACCGAGCGGCGTGATTTTCGCGAGCGCTGCCGCCAGCAGCTCGACATTCTCCGCCTCGTTGAGCGTCGGAATTACGACCGATAAACGGGGCGTTGCTGCTGCCACCGCCGAAACGCCAACCACGCCCGGCATCAGGTCAGGAGGGCCGCGCCGCAGAGTCGGCTTTCCGTGCCACGACGAGGAACTGGCGGCCGAAGAAGCGCCACGCCAACGGGAGCCGCAGATAAAGGCGGAGCAGGAATAATGGATACTGCGGCGCGTCTACAAGGGTATAGGGCATGAAGCTCTCCCGCGCCATTTCGATGGAGAAGCCGCGCAGCCGCAGAACCTCCGCGAGCGCGAGATGCGTAAGCGGAATGTGGTGATCCCAAAAATCCCAGTAAGCTGCGTGCACGCGACGAATATTTGGTCCCATCGCAATCAAACGCCCGCCCTGCTTCAGGCACCGCCACGCCTCGGCGAGCGTGCGCGACAAAGCTTCTTTCGAGGGTAGATGCTCGAAGAAGTTGCTCGTGAAAACGACGTCGAGAGATGAATCCGGCAGCTCCCAGCGTTCTGAACAATCTTGTGCTAAAAAGGTCACGCTTGGATCGAGCGCAGCGCGCGTGTCCGGATTCAAATCCATTCCGAATTTGCGCGCGCAATGCACCGCGTTGATGAACTCTCCATAGCCGCAGCCGAGATCGAGAATGTGATCGCTGCTGCGGAGATAACGCTCGAAGTAATCCGAGATCAGAACCTTCCAAACCTCGGCGCGATAAACCCGCGTCTGGCCGAAGCGCGCGCGGTAAATTTCCTGGAGCTGTCCCGTCTGTTCCGTGGACGCGGCTTCGTTCATTGCTTCCGATAATCACCGCGGCTGAAATATTTCTCGAGCCAGACGTAGAGGCAGATGAAGAGATAGCGGCTTCCCATTTCTCTGATTTTCAGTTTTGCCTTTCCGCTGCGGCGGTTGCGCCACGTGATCGGAATGGTGGTCCAGGAGTAGCCGCGGACGATCGCTTTGAGCGGCAGTTCGACGGTGATGTTGAAATGCGGCGAGATCAGTGGCCGGCAGCCGTCGATCACAGTGCGACGATAGGCTTTGAATGCGTTGGTGGTGTCATTGAGTTTCGTGTTGAATAAAAACTCGAGGAACAAGTTCGCGCATCGATTCAAGATCAGCTTCAGCCGCGGATAATCGATCACCCCGCCGCCTTTGATGAAGCGGCTGCCGAAGACGCAGTCGTACCCTTGTTGCAGCGTCTGCCAGTAGCGGACCACGTCCCGGCAATCATCGGATTCGTCCGCCATCATGATGACCACCGCGTCACCGCGCATCGCATCGAGACCGGCGATGATCGCGCGACCGAAACCATGGAGTCTTCGGTTCTGGATCGCGCGCAGAACCGGCACGCCTTCGGCCGTGAGACGGAGAATCTCCCAGGTCCGATCGGAGCTGCCGTCGTCGACCGCGATGATCTCATGCGGCACGTCACGAAGCCGCAGCTCGAGATGCAAATGTTCAAGCGTGGAGGCAATGCATCCCTCCTCGTTGCGGGCCGGCACAACGATCGTGAGCAATTGAAGAGGATCCACACCGTCCATCGC
>JACCXL010000229.1 GCA_013697015.1 Chthoniobacterales bacterium
AGCTCACGGCCGTACGGTTGCTCGGTGAAATACGGAAAGTAAACGCGCGCGCTACCGGGCGTTTTTGCGGAATCGCGTCGCCAGACGCAGCAGCCAGAGCGGGCTCATTCGCACCAGGGTCATTCCGGCTTTCATCGCAAGGCCTGGGATAACCAAGGCCTTGTCGCGCTCGATGATGGCGAGGCCAGCACCCGCCACATCTTCGACCGCCACATGGAGAAATTCGGGACCGGTCTGAGTCTCTCGTCCTGATTCGCGGCGCGCCACGAGCGTGAATTCCGTGTGCACAGGTCCCGGACAGAGAGCCGATACCACCACGCCCGTGCCGCGCAATTCGGAGCGCAACGCTTCGCTAAAGCTGGTCACGTACGCCTTCGTCGCCGCGTACACCGCTAGCTGAGCCATCGGCAGAAATGACGCCGACGAACTGACATTCAGGATCGCCCCGCGCCGGCGCGCGATCATCGAGGGCAACAAGCGCCGGGCCAGGAGAGTGAGACTAAAGACGTTGACCAGAATCATCTCTTCCACGCGGGATGGCTCGCTCGCGGCAAAGTTCCCAGAGTCGCCAAGTCCCGCGTTGTTGATCAACAGATCGATGGCGATTTTTTCGTGCTCGAGCCATTCACAAAGTTCCGCGACCTGGCCCGTTTTCGACAAGTCGGCTGCGCGGACGTGCACTTTCAGATTCGGATCCAGTTGGATTAATTGCCGCCGCAAATCATCCAGGCGGTCGCGCCGTCGGGCGACGAGGACGATCGCGTCCGCTCTCCCGGCAAGCTGCCGTGCGAACTCGCGCCCGATGCCTGCGGAGGCACCCGTCACGAGCGCACTGCATCCTTCGAGTCTCATTGCGAAATCCGCTGCAAGAGCGGCTCTAAAACGCGCCAGACGTTCTCGGCGATGACGCGGTGACCAGCCGCGGTGGGATGGAGCAAATCTGACTGATTTAACTCGCGATGACCACCGACGCCGTCGAGCAGAAACGGGATTAATTCGACATGATTGGCCGCGGCGAACTCAGGAAAAACGCGCTGAAACGAAGCGGCATAATCCGAGCCCATATTCGGTGGAATTTGCATCCCAGCGACGACGAATTTCGCGCCCGGGTAGGTCGCTTTCGTCTTCTCGATGATGCCCTGCAGGTTTGTTCTGATTGTCGCGGTCGGCAAGCCGCGCAATCCGTCATTTGCGCCGAGCTCGATGACGAGCACGTCGATCTTGCGTTGCAGGAGCCAGTCGATTCGCCGAAGTCCGCCGGCCGTGGTGTCGCCACTGACTCCGGCATTTTTCGTGACCACCGACAGACCAGTCGACCGAATTTTTTCCTCGATCAAACTGGGGAAACTCTCGTCCGCTCGCACGCCGTGGCCGGCGGTGAGACTGTCGCCGAGGAAAACCAGAGTCTTCGTCGCCGCGTCGGGCACGAGGGCGGATACGTCTCCCGCGAAGGAAAAAAGGCCGCCCCCGAAAAGGCAGAGTATGAGCGCGAATCTCAATTTTCCCATGCAGCCCTCATTTTCCTCGCGTAAGCAAAACGCGCCTGAGCATACCATCAATGACCACTACCGCGATTCTCGACGTTCATCGCCTCACGAAAACCTATCCTTCCGCCGAAGGCGCATTGACCGTGCTGAAAGACGTTTCCTTTGCCCTGCCGCAGGGCGCAACCTGCGCGATCCTGGGCCCTTCCGGGAGCGGAAAAACGACCCTGCTTGGTTTGTGCGCGGGTCTAGACCACCCCACCTCCGGGACCGTGTCACTGAATGGAATCGTCCTGGCCGGTGAGAGTGAGGACGAGCGCGCCCGTATCCGCAACGCGCACGTCGGTTTCGTGTTTCAGAGCTTTCAGCTCATTCCGACCCTGACAGCACTGGAGAACGTGACCGTGCCGCTGGAACTGCGTGGCGATCGAACCGCGCGGACTCTTGGCTTGGAAATGCTGGCGCGTGTCGGATTAGCCAACCGGATGCAGCATTATCCAGCGCAACTTTCGGGCGGGGAACAGCAGCGCGTCGCGCTGGCCCGCGCTTTTATCAACCGGCCCAAGATCCTTTTTGCCGACGAGCCAACCGGCAACTTGGATTCTGATACCAGCCGCGGCGTGATTGAGATCATGCTCGAGTTGAACCGGGATTCGGGCACCGCGCTGGTCCTGGTGACGCACGACCCCGAAGTGGCGCGGCTAACTGGCCGAACCATTCAGCTCCGCCACGGGGAAGCAATCTAGCCGATCATGCATCCTTCTTTTGTCGGAAAAATGGCCTGGCGCGACAGCCGTTCGAGCCGCCGCCGGTTGCTGCTCTTTTCGACTTCGATCACTCTCGGCATCTCGGCCCTCGTCGGCATTGGCTCATTTCGACAAAGCCTTGCCCAAGCCATCGACGAGCAGGCACGCACATTGATTGGCGCTGATTTAATCGTCGAATCGTCTCGCCCATTCACGCCGGCGGAGGAGGCGTTTCTACACTCGTTAGGCGAACCGCAGGCGCGTGAAGTTCGCTTCAGCACGATGGCGGTTTTCCCGCGCAGCCGATCGACTCGTCTCGTGCAGGTACGCGCTCTCGGGGGCGATTTCCCTTATTACGGGAAACTGGAGACGGATCCGCCCTCAGCCGCTCGTGAATTCAGAAACGGACCGCTTCTTCTCGCCGATGAAAGTTTACTTCTGCAATTCAAGGCGCGTCGAGATGACCCCGTTAAACTCGGAGACCTCGAGTGCAAGGTCGCGGGATCGCTCAAGAAGATTCCGGGCGAAGCTTCGGCCGCCGCTTCGTTCGCGCCTCGAGTTTACCTTCCGCTGCAGCATCTCTCCGACACGCACCTCCTGAAACCGGGGAGCGTCGCCCACTATCGAAACTACGTGAAGTTCTCCGCGGGCGTGAATCCCGATCTTCGTATCGCAACGCTCATCCCTCAGCTCCAGAAGTTCGGCCTGGAATACGAAACAGTGGCCAAGCGGAAGAGAGATTTGGGCGGCGCGCTTGAGAACCTATATCGCTTTCTCAATCTGATCGGTTTCGTCGCGTTGCTCCTCGGAGCGCTCGGAGTAGCGAGTGCGATTCACGCGCACTTACAGCAGAAAACCCGCACCGGCGCGGTGCTGCGCTGCCTCGGCTCTTCCGCTCTCGGCATTACATCGATTTATCTACTCCAAGCCGCCGCGATGGGAATGGCAGGCGCGATTGGCGGGGCCGTTTTCGGTGTGCTGATGCAGCGCATCTTCCCGCCTATCTTGCAGAGCTTTGTGCCGCTCGCGATTCCGATCTCGTTCGCGTGGCTGCCAATTTTCCGCGGAGTCGCGCTCGGCTTCGGGATCTGCATTCTTTTCGCTCTCCCGCCGCTTCTCCGGTTCCGTCGCGTTTCACCGTTACGAGTCTTGCGGAGAGTCGACGAAACCTTGCCCGATCGGCCCGATTGGCTCGTCCGAGCGGTCTACGCGGTAATCGCGGCCAGCGTAGCAGGATTCGCGATCGCGCAGGCGGAGACGTGGCGCCAGGGGCTGATTTTCGCCGGTTCGTTAGGCGTATCCTTTGGACTCTTCGCGTTGGCTTCGAAGAGTCTGGTTGCGCTCGTGCGGAAATTTTCGCCGCCCGGCGCGCCATTTGTCATCCGCCAGGGCCTGGCGAATCTCCATCGTCCGCAGAATCGCACCTTTCTCCTCACGCTTTCGTTAGGGATGGGCACCTTCCTGCTCCTCAGTTTGTATCTAACGCGCGACGTGCTCCTGGCGCGGTTGCGATCCGTGGGTGTCGAGGCAAACGCTAATATGATCCTGTTCGACATTCAGCCGGACCAAACCGAAGCAGTGGCGCAGCTCGTGCGCGCGCTTGGACTGCCGGTGCTTCAGGAAGCTCCCATCGTGACGATGCGACTGACTGAAATCAAAGGACGGAAAACGAGCGAAATACGAGCTGATCGAGACAGGAAAATTCCGGAGTGGGAACTGGAACGGGAATACCGCTCCACTTATC
>JACCXL010000248.1 GCA_013697015.1 Chthoniobacterales bacterium
GTAGAATTTCCGCAATTCTTGCTTATCGATCTGACTGGAAAGCTGGGCTAATTCCGCTCGGTGCTCGGTGTGCCGATCGACCGCTTCGCGATGCTGGTGCACTTCCTTGAGGAGATGGGGGGAATCAGGCGGTGCGATTCGGTGGGTGGCGAGGTGACGCCCGATATTCAGATAGGCGGGATTCTTTCGCTCCTCCACGGTCTGATGTTGAGCGCGCGCTTCCCGCAGAGCCTCCTGCTGCGCGCGGCTGGCCTCATTCAAATTGCGATCGCGCGCTTCGAATTCGCTGCGGATCGTCGCAATATTCCTTTCCACGACCGCGAGCGCCTCTTCGTGCTCGCTCAGCTTTTCGCGTGCGAGGCGGCATGCATCGGCGCTGCCCGTTCGCGCGTGGACGAGTTCGGCGCGTTCTTCCGGAAGTCGCGCGCGTTGCGAACCAAGCACGGCGCCCTGCTCGTCCAGGTCTTGCGGTGGCGGAATCTTTATCTGTAATTCCGAAAGCTTCCGCAAAAGCTCGCGATCGCTCTCGTCGTTGTCCTGCAGCCGGCGTTCCACGCCCGAGAGTTCGCGCGCACAGAGATCGGCGGCGGCCTTGGCGTCGTTGCGGCGCTGCAGAATCGGTTTTTTCTCTTCCTCCAATTTCGCCAGCGCGCCCGCCTGTTCCTTCACATTCTCCTGTCGTTGCGCCTCGATGCGCTGCAACGCCTCCTCGGTCTGCGTAATGCGCACCGCCACTTCTTTCTGCTCCTGCTCCAGCTTCTTGAGCGCGACAATCTCGTTTCGCAGTTCGGGAAAGTTCGAGGCTTGCGAGCAGCCTTCGCGGCCGAGGCTGATTTCACTCCGCTGCAACACGCGCTTTTGATGGCGCAGCGCCAGGTGCGTGCGCTGGCGACGGATTTTTAATCCGATCTCGCGCAGCCCTGTGCGTATGAAGCTCACTCTTGCAAAACTACGCGGCTGGCGGGCCGCTCCAATCCGAAAATCACTCCTCGCCCCTACTCAGTCGGGCGAGAACGTTGAAATCTTCGAGCGTTGTGGTGTCCCCCGTGACCGTTCGGCCGCTCGCGATTTCCTTTAGAAGACGTCGCATGATCTTCCCGCTGCGCGTTTTCGGGAGAGCCTCCGCGAAGCGCACTTCGTCCGGTTTCGCGATCGCTCCGATATGGGTGCTCACATGTTTGCGGAGTTCTTCCTTCAAGGAGGGACTCGCCGTCACATTTTCTTTCAAGGTCACAAACGCGACGACACCCTGTCCCTTCATTTCGTCGGGCCGACCCACGACCGCCGCTTCTGCCACATGCTTGTGACTTACGAGCGCGCTCTCGATCTCGGAGGTTCCAAGGCGGTGTCCTGCCACATTCAGCACATCATCGATCCGACCTACGATCCAAAAATAGCCGTCATGGTCGCGGCGCGCACCGTCGCCCGTCAGGTAGCTTCCCTTGAACTCGCTCCAGTATTGTTTTTTGTAGCGAGTCTTATCGCCGTAAATCGTGCGCAACATCGATGGCCAGGGCCTTCGGATCACGAGTTTTCCGCCCACATTGGGCCCGACTTCTTCGCCTTGCTCATCCACGACGGCGGCGTCGATTCCAAAAAACGGCAAGGTTGCGCTTCCCGGTTTGGTCGCCGTGGCGCCGGGCAACGGAGAGATCATGATCGCTCCGGTTTCCGTCTGCCACCAAGTGTCGACGATCGGGCAACGGCCGCCGCCGATCTTCTCGTGGTACCACATCCACGCTTCCGGATTAATCGGCTCACCGACCGTTCCCAGAAGGCGTAGCGACGTGAGATCGTGTTTCCTTACCCAAGCGTCGCCCCACCGGATAAAGGCCCGGATGGCGGTGGGAGCGGTGTAAAGCACGCTCACGCCGTAGTCTTCGATGATTCTCCAAAACCGGTCCGGCTCCGGCCAGTCCGGCGCGCCCTCATACATGAGTGTGGTCGCGCCATTCGCCAGCGGACCGTAAACCACGTAGCTGTGGCCGGTCACCCAACCGACATCAGCGGTGCACCAGTAGACATCTTCGTCGCGCAGATCGAAGACGTATTTCGTCGTGCAATAGGCTCCGACCAGATAGCCGCCGGTGGTGTGCAGAATGCCTTTCGGCTTTCCGGTCGATCCGCTCGTGTAAAGAATGTAGAGCGGATGTTCGCTCTCGAGCGGGGCCGCCGGACAGTCGGCATTCACGTACTCGAGCTCGCGATGCCACCACACGTCGCGGCCTTCTTCCATGTGGATGTCGCTCGCGGTGCGCCGGAATACGATCACACGTTTGATGGAAGTTTCGCCGGTGAGCGCGTCGTCCACGTTTTTCTTCAGCGGAACAACCGCGCCACGACGGTAGCCGCCATCCGCCGTGACCACGGCCACCGCTCCGCTGTCCGCGATGCGGTCGCGAATGCTGTCAGCACTGAATCCGCCGAAGACGACGGAATGCACCGCGCCGATCCGCGCGCACGCCAGCATGGCGATGGCGGCCTCGGGAATCGTCGGCATGTAAATAATGACCCGGTGGCCTTTGCGGATTTTGTTGCGCTTCAGCACGTTCGCAAAGCGGCAGACTTCCCGATGCAATTGCTGATACGTGAGCGTTCGCCGGTCGCCCGGCTCGCCTTCCCAAATGATGGCGGCTTTGTTGCGCCGGGCCGTCGTGAGATGCCGATCGAGGCAGTTCTCGGAGATATTTAGTCTGCCGCCGATAAACCATTTTGCGAAAGGGGCCTTCCATTCCAGCACACGTTTCCACGGTGCTTGCCAGACCAGCTCACGCGCTTCACGCGCCCAGAACTTTTCTGGTTGTCGGATGGATTCACGATAAAGCCGCTCATAAACAGCCCGGCTCGGGATTCGAGCCGTCCGTGCGAATGAACGCGGGGCTTTAAAGACCCGCTTCTCGATCAAGTAGGACTCGATGTTTTTTTCCATTGCATGGGCCGAACGGTTCAACCATTGCCAATCGCCTCCGGAAAAGAAAGCGGAGAGTCAAGGCGCGGGAATTCATTTGTGTTGTCGAGCATGCGACCGAAAACTGACCGCATGAACGATCACGTTTACAAAAAAATCGAGTTGGTCGGTTCGTCCCCGAAAGGGATTGAGGATGCGGTGGCGAATGCGCTGACGCGTGCGAGCAAGACCATTCGCAACATGCGCTGGTTCGAAATCACGGAAACGCGGGGCCATCTCGAGGACGGCAAGATCGCGCACTGGCAGGTGACCGTCTCGGTCGGGTTCACGCTCGACGCGTGAGTCGCGGCGCAGCCGCGCTAAGATTCGTTTTGTTGCGCCACCCGGTACAGCTTGCTCGCGCCGTAGATGAGCAACGCCGGCTTGAAAACCAGCATCAGTAATCGGATTACGCCCCCGAGGACCCGGCCCAGCGGCAATCGATTCAGGATATAGCCAGCAGCCAGGGCGTAGAGCACCGATTGAGTCGGGTTTTCGCGTACGTAAACTTCCGTCTGTTGCAGCACTTCGCCGAATTGGTCCTTCGTGTAACGGAGACCGCGCTCGGCGAGGTCCTCCGGAATAGCAGCAAATTTATCGTCCATCTTACTTAGTGTTCGAAGCGCAAGGCCGCTTTGCGTGTCCTAAAAACTGATCAGCGTAATGTCAGCCAGATTGTGCGCGCGCCCGTTTCGGGCGGAAAATCGACCGGCGGTGGCTGACTCCGGAAGCTGCCTGCCCGGCGTGTCGCTTTCAGGCAAAAGCGGCCCATTACTTCCAGCGCTCGCTCATCCAGACTGGAGCAGTTCGTGGAAAGAAGAATGCGGGCGTTTCGCTCCGCCACTTCCAAGGTGGCGAGAAGCAGCGTTTCGAAATCCTGTTCAACCTGAAAAGCCCGGCCTTTCCGGGCGCGCGAAAAAGTCGGTGGATCAAGGATGATCGCATCGAATCGCTCGCCCTTGCGCGCCAGCCGGGGCAGGACTTCCATGACGTCGTCGGCAACGAAGCGGTGGTTCTCCGTGGGGAGTCCATTAAGGCCGAAGTTCTCGCGGCCGCGCGCGAGCGATTTCTTCGAGAGGTCGATGTTGACCGTGCGCGTGCCGACCGAGCCGGCCGCCACGGAAAACGAGCAGGTGTAGGAAAAGCAGTTTAACAGTGTCGCGGGCGTCATTTGCCGGAGCGCCCGCCGATTCTCGCGCTGGTCGAGAAATAATCCGACCGAATATCCCGCCGCAAAATCGATCGCGTAGCGCAGGAATCGTTCGGTCACCACGCTCTGCAGCGGCGTGTTCGCATCTCCCAGGATCAGACGCGGCGCTTCCCGCTCGGCGTTCTGTTTGGGGAGATGACGGAGAAATACCCGGCTGATCTTGAAGTTCGCAGCCAGAGCCCAGAGATGCAGTTCGGTCATGAGTCTTTCGCGCGCCGCTTCCGTCTTGACGGAGATCAGAACGTCCGAACCGAAGCGTTCCACCCAGCCATCGTCTGTCGTGCAGAGCCGATGAGCATCGGTGTGTTCCGCGACAAAATCGCGCAGAACAGACGGCTCTATCCACTTAAAGCTCGCTCTCTGTCGCGGTTGCGGTTCCACCTTGTTCCATATTCGGTCCTCGGCAGCGGGCTGATTGTGCGCGCGCGATCTTGCTGGTCCTGAGCGCTTCGATAGAATGCCGTGCGCTCGCTCCGGCGTCGGCGTCATCCGCGAGATAGAAGATGCAACTAGTCACCGTTCGTGTCCCCGCGAGCACTTCCAATCTCGGACCCGGTTTCGATTGCCTCGGCGTCGCGCTGCGGCTTTATAACGACATCACAATGCGGCGCGGCCGTTCCGGCGCCAATTCACCGATGGTCGCAGGAGCGGCGCGCTCGTTTTTTCAAGAAGCGCGCGTCAGGGAGTTTCCCTTCGCCTGCACGATTGAAGGCGACGTGCCCCGGTCGCGGGGACTCGGCAGCAGCGTCACCGTGCGATTGGGGGTGATCCATGCCTTGAACGAACTGGCGGGAAGGCTCGTGCGGGAACGCATTTTCGAAATGTGCGCGGAACTGGAAGGCCATCCCGATAATGCCGCGCCGAGCACGTTTGGCGGCTTCAACGTCGTCCGCGCGGAAAACCGCCAGCGTTTCGCGATCTCGCTACGGCTGCGCTTCGTGCTTCTCATTCCCGAGATTCACGTCGAAACGAAAGCCGCCCGCTCCCTTCTTCCGCAACGAATTCCTCGCGCGGACGCAATTGCGAATATCGGTAACGCCTCCGCGATCACGGCGGCTTTCGTCTCTCAGCGCTATCAGGATCTGGCCGGCGCTTTCGCTGATCGCTTGCATCAACCGTATCGCGCTCGGCTCATCCCGATTCTGGACCGTGTCATACGTGCTGCCGAGTCCGCGGGAGCGCTCGGTGGATTTCTGAGCGGCTCCGGCTCCACCATTGCGGCGCTTACGCTGCGCTCACCGGCACGGATCGCTGCGGCCATGCAAACCGCCGCGGGGCGAACACGTGCTCAGACTGTCATCACCGTGGCTGACAATCGCGGAGCTCGCGTGCTTCGGAGCGCATAAGATGGCTGGCCGTCTCGAAAATCTCGAGCAGTTCGCCATCGATGTTATTCTGGAGCGCCGGCATGGATTTCGCGCCGCTCTCCTGCGCGTCATTCTCCATGGGCTTTCGTTCATCTACGAGCGAATCGTGCAGTTGCGACTGTTTCTCTATCGGCGCCGCGTTTTGCGCGAACGGACGCTTGGCTGTCTCGTGGTCAGCATCGGAAACCTGACCGTTGGCGGCACTGGCAAGACCCCCATCGTTGAAAAATTTGCGCGGGCTCTGCAAACGGGTGGTCGCCGCGTCGCTGTCCTGAGTCGTGGATACAAAAGCGTCCCGCGACCGGTGACGAAGAGCTGGAGCGATCGACTCCGTCGCCGCGATACCTCGCCGCCACGCATTGTTTCAGACGGGAAATCCCTGCTCCTCGATTCGCTCACCGCCGGAGACGAGCCCTACATGCTCGCCAACAATCTGCGCGACGTGATCGTGCTCGTGGACAAAGACCGGGTGAAAAGCGGACGCTACGCGATCCGCGAGATGAAAGCGGACACGCTCTTGCTCGACGACGGTCTCCAGTACCTGCATCTCAAACATCGACTCGATATTGTGTTGATCGATCGGCAGGCGCCGTTTGGAAATGAATATCTTTTACCCCGCGGCACGTTGCGGGAGCCGCCGCGGAATCTGCGCCGGGCCAGTTATATCTTTATCACGAAGAGCACGGGCGAACCGAATGACGAATTGATCGCGCGCATACGCCGCTACAACCGGACTGCCGAGATTATCGAATGCGCGCACGAAGCGTTGCACCTGCAAGATGTCGTCACGGGCGAGCGCGCGCCGCGGTCGTTGCTCCGCGATAAATACATCGGCTCGCTTTGCGGAATTGCCGCGCCCGAAAGTTTCGAGGAAGGGCTCCGCAAACTAGGCGCCAAGATCGAGCTTTCGATGCGCTACGCGGATC
>JACCXL010000105.1 GCA_013697015.1 Chthoniobacterales bacterium
GTGATCCGGTCGATTTGTGCGAAGGCGAGTGAAGCGAAAACAGGGACGCAGCAAACAATCGCGGTACGAAGCAGAAAGTTCATTCTGCATAGTATCATTGCTACGGCCCTGGCAAGCGAGATGGAGCGGCGACACTCTTGTCGCCTCGGAACAATTCAGGTACAACCTGCTTCGGAGTATCAATGAGGCGACAAGAGTATCGCCGCTCCGTTTCGCATGAACGAGGAGCCGCAGTTCCTTGACCCGTGCGTCCATTGTGCAGCATCGCAACCGTCTGCCGCACCGGCAGCAGGATGGTGCGACCTACTTTGTCACGTTCCGCCTGGCAGATTCGCTTCCGCGTGCGCTTCTTGAAGAATGGGACGCGGAACGAGAGGCATGGCTACGGTCCAATCCACCGCCGTTGTCGGCGGAGCAGGAGAAAATGCTGCAGGCTCGCTTTTCCAGTCGTATGGAGCATTGGCTCGATCAGGCGCACGGCTCCTGTCTCCTGCGAGATTTGATGTATTCACAGATCGTCGCCGGTGTGCTTCACCGCTTCGATCGTGAACGGGATGTGCACCACGCATGGGTCGTCATGTGCAATCATCTCCACGCGCTGTTTTCACTCTCATCGGGGCAGACTCTGCCGAAGACCTTGCAGGGCTGGAAAGGAGTTTCATCGCGCGAAGTGAACACGGCGTGCGGGTACCGTGGCCCTCTGTGGCAGCAGGATTATTTCGACAGAATGGTGCGAGATACGCAGCACTTCTGGAGATGTGCGCGTTACATCCGGCTTAACCCTGCGAAGGCGGGGCTCAAGCAAGACGAATTCATTATTTACGAAAGCGCGAAGGTGAAAGCCGTGCTGGACGGAGAGGCGACACTCTTGTCGCCGTGATCATCGTTTACGCAGGCGACAGGAGTGTCGCCTCTCCTACTCGTAGCGCAGCGCTTTCACCGGATCGAGCCGTGCGGCGAAGTAGGCCGGGATCAGCGCCGCAAACGAGCAGATCACGAAGGCGCTGACGCAAATGATCGCCACATCGCGTGGCACCACCTCGGCCGGGATTTGCGAGAACTGATAGATCTGGCGAGGGAAGACTTCGATGTGCATTGTGTTAGCGAGCCAGTGGCTGAATTCGTTTCGGAAACGAATCAACGTCATCCCGAGTCCGAGGCCCGTTAGGGTACCGAAGAGCCCGACGACCATCCCCTGGCCGAGGAAGACCCAGACGATCTGCCAGACGTTTGCGCCGATCGCTTTCATGATCCCGATCTCTCGCGTCTTTTGCACCGTGACGGTGATAAGCGTGTTCATGATGCCGAAAGCCGCGACCACGACGATGAAGAAGAGGAGAAAGAACATCACCGTGCGTTCGAGTCGCACCGCTTCGAAATACTGATTGTTCATCTCAATCCACGTCTGCGCGTACTCAGGCGGTTGCAGAAATTGTTCGATCGCTGATTTCACCGCAGCCGCGCCGTAGGGATTGTCGGTGCGAACCGTGATTCCGTGGAGCGCGTCGCCGAGCCCGTAGAGTTCCTGGCCCACGTAGATCGGCACGAGAAGGAATTCGGAATCGTGCAGGTAATGACCGGTTTCGAAAATGCCGGTCACGGTTAGCTCTTTTGGGAGCACAACTTCACGAAGCTGGTCGATCGCCTGCTTCTCTTCCGCGCCGTTCTTGTTCTCGAGCTTCTTAATATTGTCGAGGATCTGACCGAGGTTCCCCGGCGAATAGACAATGATCTTATCGCCGACGGTCACCATCAGCTTCCGCGCCAGCTCCACGCCCACGACCGTTGAGTCCCCCTCGAGGTCGAGCTTGCCTTGTTTCACGAATTTCTGCAGCGGGATCACCTTCTCTTCCTCCGCCGGATCAATGCCGCGGATCATGGGCGCGAGCCGGCGATTCTGGTATTCGACGATCACCGGACCCTGGATAAAAGGCGCGGTCGCGACGACGCCCGGGGTGTTGCGGATTTTAACTGTCAGATCACGCCAATCACGCAGCACGTCTTCCGTTCCGACCAGAATGTGCGCGTCGAAGTCGATCGCCTTCTGGCGGAGCTCCCGATCGAATCCCGTCATGACGGAGATCACCAGGATCAGCACCGTTACGCCCAAGGTGACACCGAGGACGGAGACGAGCGTGATGATCGAAACGAACGTCCGCTTCGGCTTGAGATAGCGGAGCGCGAGAAAAAGGCTGAACGGCAGTTTCAAATCGGCGATACGTTGGCCGGAGTTTTTCCGTTTGCCAAGCCGGGCGGCTATGGAACCGCGTTGGCCTTCAGCTCTTCAAGGGTGGCAAATTCCAGCGCTGACGAATGCGTCGCTTCGAGATCGATCGGCGCGGCCCGGCCACGGCGCAGCGCTTCGACCCAGCGTGTCACGCAAACGCACCAGCGATCGCCCGGTTTCAACCCTGGGAAATTCCACTCGGGATGCGGAGTGACCAGGTCGTTTCCATCGAGCACCGAGAAATCGAGAAACTCCTCCGTGAGTTTTACACACACGGTGTGCAGACCGACGTCGCCCGGTCCTGTTCGGCAATATCCGTCGCGATAAAACCCGGTCATCGGATCGGTGCAACAACACTTTAAAGGAGTACCAAGAACGTTCGTTGGCATCGCGCACGGTAGCACGCGATGCCTTGGCAGCCGCGTCGAATCGTCACGTCGAGGCGAGCGATCGGTGACCATGAACGCACCAACTTGAGCTTCACTGCCCGCCTGCCACTTTGTGAGCGTATGGATGAGATCGTCGGCATTGACTTGGGGACGACCAATTCCTTGATCGGAATCATGGACGCGGGATTTCCCATCCTGCTGGCGGACGCCGATGGCGCGCGCTTGACACCGTCCGTCGTCGCGTTGCCGGAAGACGGGCCGCCGCTGGTTGGCTCTCCCGCGCAGCGGATGCGAGCGTTGCGTCCGCGCGAGACGATCTATTCGATCAAACGCTTCATGGGTCTCCGCGGAGACGATCTGCGCGATGAAGACATGGATGTGTCGTACGAAATCGATCGGAGTGGTGCGCAGGTGAGCGCGAGGGTAAATGGCCAGCGTTATTCTCCGGAAGAGATCTCCGCGCTCATTCTGGGAAAACTGAAAGCCAATGCAGAGGCGGCCCTCGGTCACGCCGTATCGCACGCAGTCATCACGGTGCCGGCCTATTTCAACGACGCCCAGCGGAGCGCCACGAAACGCGCCGGCGAGTTAGCGGGGTTCGCCGTCGAGCGGATTGTCAACGAACCGACCGCGGCGGCACTGGCCTACGGACTCGATAAGCTGAGCACCCGCGCGAAAATCGCCGTCTACGATCTGGGCGGTGGGACATTCGATATCTCGATTCTGGAGCTGAATAACGCCGTCTTCGAAGTCCTCGCGACAAACGGCAACACGCACCTAGGAGGTGACGATATCGACACGGCGTTGATCCGCCATCTTATCCAAAACCACGATCATCTGGCGGCCAATCCGGAAGCGATTTCGCGCCTGCGAGAAGCGGCGATCGCGGCGAAGCATAAACTTTCCAGCGAGGAGTTCGCAACGATTGAGATTCCCTTCCTCGACGGCGAGACAAATTTCTCCGCTACAATTTCGCGTGCCGAGCTCGAGCAACTCGGTCGCCCGGTGATCGAACGCACGCGGGCGCATTGCCGCCGCGTGCTCGCCGATGCGAAACTGGAGCCGGCGGATCTCGATGAGGTGATTCTCGTAGGTGGCGTGACGCGGATGCCATTCGTTAGGCAATTTGTCGCTGAAGTTTTCGGACGCGAACCGAACGTCACACAAAATCCGGACGAGACGGTCGCGATCGGGGCGACGATCCAGGCTGGGATCCTCTCGGGAGCGGTCCGCGACGTCGTGCTGCTCGACGTTACGCCGCTCTCGTTGGGCATCGAGACGTTCGGCGGACTGATGAACGTGATTATCCCGCGTAATTCGACGATTCCAATCAAAGCGGGCGAGATGTTCACGACCGCGGTTCATAATCAGCGTTCGATGTCCATCAAAGTCCTGCAAGGGGAACGCGAGATGGCGAAGGATAATTGGACGCTCGGCCAATTCGAAATCGAATTCGAAGCCGCGCCGAAAGGGATCGCGCGTGTCGGCGTGCAGTTTGAGATCGACGTCAACGGAATCCTGCACGTGCTGGCGCGCGATACTCGCACCGGCAGCGAAAAAGTCGTTGCGCTGCAGAGTGCGATCGACGTTTCGGACGAGGCGGTAGAGGCGATGATTGGCGACTCTCTCGAACACGCTTTCACGGATATGGCCGAGCGTGTCTGGACGGAGGCGGAACTTAAATCCAACGAAATGCTGGCGGCGGTGGATGCTGCTCTCTTGCTGGTGAACGAAGACCTCGAACCGGCGATGCGAGACACGATCCTGCAGCGGGTCTCGGATGTGCGGGCGGCGCTCCGTTCCCGCGAAGCGAAGCGATTAAAGGACGCGAACGACGCGCTCGACCGCGCCACGGAAACGCTCGCGGCACGCATCGTGGCGAAAGCGCTGGAATCAGCCGGCACCCCGTAGAGGGAGCGCTCCGTCCTGACGCCGGCACGCCGCTCGGCGCTTGTTCAGTCTGCGGCGACGTGGCAAACATTCCCCGCGTCGTCGGCGCCGGAAATGTTTGTGTGAAGCTGTCAGCCTCGAAACGCCTGCTTGTTTTCATTGCGCTGGTGCTGGCAATTCCGGCGCTCGTGAGCCGCCTTGTGCCGGCGAAACGGAACTTCGATGCTCGTCCGCTGCATCGCCTCCGCGCCCGGCAGCCGCAGATCGTGCTGATCGGCGATTCGATGCTCGACAGTCGAATCGATGGGCGCCTGCTGGAGGAACGGCTGGGCGTGAAACCGATCGAGATTCTTTGGAACGGCGGAGCTGCTTCCGCCTCTTGGTATCTGATGCTGAAAAACTACGTCCTGCCGAGCGGCGCAAGCTCGCGGCATGTCTATATTTTTTTCCGCGATCGGATGCTGACGGACGCGACGTTTCGCACGGCCGGAATCTACCGTCCGTTTCTGGAGTCGCTGATGCACGATGACGAGCCAGTCTGCCGGCTGGTGCTCGGCAACAACGCGCAGTCGGAAACGAGCGGTTGGGAAAAATGGATGACCGCGTTGTATCCGGTAAACGCGCGCCGGAACATGCAGCACCAGCGCATCAGCGACATGATGCTGCGGGCGATCACCGCGAACGGGCACACCGCCAAGGCGCTGGAGCTGCGCGTCAACAACACCTTCGAAGTGGTAAAAATGCGTGGTGAACTGATGGCGGAATCGGGCGATCTGAGCGACCGCGCTGTCGCGCTCTTCGATCCAAATCCGCAGCACAATTTCCTGCCGCACCTGATCGATCTCGCGGCGGAAGCGAAAGTCCCGCTCTCTTTTGTCCGGGTGAAACGTCACGCGAATGCCGCCGGCCAGGTCGTGCAGAGCGACGCTTTACGCGCCTACATCGGGGCATTGAGCCGATGGCTCAGCAGCAAGGGCTGTGAGCTGATCGACTTCACTGACGACCCGCGCTACACGCCCGACATGTATTTGAAAGCGAAGGATGACCACATCGGCCCGTGGGCGAAAGCGCGCTCGACCGAGATATTCGCCTCCCGGCTGCAAACGGAATCGCAAATCAAGCCGTGAGCTTTCACTCGCTTCTCTACCTGCTCTTCTTTGCGGTCGTCCTATCGATTTATTGGGCGCTGCCACGCCGCGGTCAGAATCTGCTTCTCGTGGCGGCGAGCTATCTGTTCTACGGCTGGCAACATCCATGGTTCCTGCTACCGCTCTGGGCGTCGACGCTCGTCGACTATGCCTGCGCGCTGGGGATAGAGCGGTCCCCGCCGTGGCGAAAAGTGTTTCTCTGCGTGAGCATAGGCGCAAGCGTCGCGTTGCTGGCCACATTCAAGTATGCCGGCTTTGCGATCGAGAATGTGAACGCGCTCCTCGCGCAGTTTCAGGCCGAGCCGTGGCACGCCACGATGCGTCTGGTGCTTCCGGCCGGGCTCTCCTTCTACACGTTCCAATCAATTGGCTACGTCGTTGACGTGTATGCCGGTCGGGTGCGCGCGGTGCGTTACCTGCCGGATTACGCGCTCTACGTTTCCTTCTTTCCACAGCTCGTGGCCGGTCCGATCGAACGCGCGGGTCACATGCTGCCGCAGTATCGAAGCACGCGTGTTTTCGATGCGACTGCCTGGCAGCAGGGACTCTCGCTCATGCTCTGGGGCTTCTTTAAAAAACTCGTGATCGCAGATAACGTTGCGCTCGTCGCGAATAAAGTTTTCGCGCTTTCGCAGCCGACCTTCCCCGTCCTCTGGGCTGGGGTCCTCGCCTTTGCGGTGCAGATTTACGCCGATTTTTCCGGTTACACCGATATCGCCCGCGGCAGCGCACGGCTGCTCGGGATCGAACTCATGCGGAATTTCAATCATCCTTATCTCGCGACTTCGCCCGCGGATTTCTGGCGCCGCTGGCACATCTCTCTTTCCACGTGGCTGCGCGACTTCATTTACATTCCGCTCGGCGGGAGTCGTCGCGGCGCAGCACGCGCCGCGCTGAATTTAATGCTCACGTTTTCCCTCAGCGGGCTGTGGCATGGCGCCTCGTGGAACTACGTCTTATGGGGAGTTTACTGGGGACTACTTATCGTCGGACAAAGACTCCTGACCGCCGCCGGCCTATCACGCTGGCTTCCGTGGGCTCTGAAGGT
>JACCXL010000295.1 GCA_013697015.1 Chthoniobacterales bacterium
GTCGAACGCGCGTTCGACGCGGAATTTTGCGCCGCAAGCGGGACAGGCCACACGCGCGAGAGGCTCCTCCGCTGTCACGTCCACCCCGTTTTCGCACTCGGGGCAACGCAGCGTGAGCGCGTCAGAATCGGATGGCATGTCAGGCATGGTATCACCCCGTCTGCAGTCGGAAAAGATGCGTGAGGTGCGCGTAGCGCCAGAGCAGAAAGGCCTGCGCCTGGATCGTTTTCTCGCTTTGGCACTTCCCGATTTTTCACGATCTCGATTGCAAGCGCTGATCGCTGGCGGCTGCGTGCAGTTGAACGGAAAAGCGCCCCGGAAACGTGAAATCGTCCGCGCGAATGATCTCATCACTCTGGAAGCGCCGCCGATTCAAAAGGTCGATGCGTTAGCGGAAGAGATACCGCTCGACGTCATCTTCGAGGACGCCGATCTCGTCGTCTTGAACAAACCGGCGGGCCTCGTCGTTCACCCAGGCGCGGGACATCAGAGCCACACGCTGGTGAACGCGCTGCTCCATCACTGCACGAGCCTCTCCGGGATCGGCGGAAAAGAGCGCCCGGGCATCGTGCATCGCCTCGATAAGGAAACCAGCGGCTGCCTCGTTGTGGCGAAGAACGATCAAGCGCACCAAGCGTTATCCCAGCAGTTTGCGGCTCGCACGGTGGGCAAGGTTTACCTCGCGCTGGTGCAGGGCGTGCCGCGAAGAAGCCAGGGCGTGATCGACGCCGCGATTGGCCGGCACGCCGTCCACCGTCAACGCATGGCAGTGCGGAAAACCGGCGGCCGCGCAGCGCGAACAGATTACCGCGTCCTGCAGTCGGGAAACGACATGAGCCTCGTTGAGTGTACGCTGCACAGCGGTCGCACTCACCAGATTCGAGTGCACTTACATCATCTCGGCCATCCCGTTCTTGGCGATAAATTGTACGGGACAAGAAATGCAGCGCACGTCCCTCGCCAGATGCTGCACGCTTCGCGGCTGGCACTAAATCACCCGCGCACCGACGAGCGGATGGAATGGGAAGCGCCGCTGCCGAATGACTTCCTGAGCGCGATCGACGCTCTGCGCGGTGCTGACCCTAAGGCGGCCCGATAACTCGGAGACGACGCTCTCGCCAGGCGAAGAGACTCGCTGCCACGAGCGGCGGCACGATGATCAAAGCACGCATCCACGGGTCGGCGTGCCATGCCAACACAAATAGTTGCGCATCCCAGAACAAAAAGTAGGCGAAAAGAGTGATCGAAAGAACGTGCCACGCATAACGGCCACGCCACGTCGCGAACGGCAGGATCCAGGTGCAATACCAGGGATGCAGCACAGGGCTGAGGACCAGTGCCGCGCCCAGAACCCAGAGCAGACCGCGTTTCCAGTTGCGGAAGAACAGGAGTGAAAGCGCGATGGCCACACCGGCCAGGATGACATTGTAGTGGTAGTTTTTCTGTCGCGAATTCGACCAGATAAAATCCTCCGCAAACCACCAGAACAAGTCGTTCAAGCGCGTGACGTACGCGAAACGGCGCAGCGATGCCCAGATCGCGACCTTCGGCCAGCCATAAACAACGCTCAGCAAGCCGGGAATCGCGAGGCTGAGAAGAAGTGTGACGACGCGTTTTCCCAAGGCGAACGCGCATACCAGCAGCAGCAGGACCGGCACGAGCTTGAGCGAGATCGCGAGGCCGATTGCGGCCGCCGCCGCGAGCGCGAACAACCACTTCTCACGGGACCGTTGCGCGTTCTCCTGGCGCTGCAAAAAATGCACGCCAGCCAGCAAAGCGCAGATCATTACGCTGTCGAAGTGCGCCGAGCCGGCGAAGCTGTAGACCACGAGCGGGTTCCAGGCATACCAGGCCGCCCGCCGGTAACGGTCTGCACCTCCCAGAATCTGCAAAAGCAGCGCCACAGCGCCGAGGTCGGCCGCCGCGAAGATCACTTTGTAGAAGAGCGGCTGCCGCGAAATGCGGCTCAGGGCGCGAAACATCAATTCAGTTCCCGGAGGATAGATCGCGGCGAAATCGCGATGATTTATTTTTGCCCAGGGGGAGAACTTTGACGCCTGGTCCGTCAGTTCGGGTGCATCCGGCGGAGTGACATATGGGTTAACTCCGGAGTGCTGGATCTCGCCCTCCCATTGATAGCGCCAAAGATCATCGCCGGGTTCAAGCGGCAGCACGACCAAACGCAGGACTATGGCAACAGCCCAAAAGGCCAGCGCCTGACGGCCCATGCTCTTCAGAGAGGGGAAGTGCGAAACGGCGAACCAGTAGGCAATGCCGCACAACATGGCCGTGGCAACGAAGCGCACTGGCATCGTCTCCCGCGTCCAATCGTCGAAAAAGTTCAGAGCCGCGCAGAGCGCGATCTCCGCGGCGAGCGCCAGCCAGAAGCGAAAGAGTGAAGGAGCCATTGGAAACGCGGCCGCACGGAACGGGTAAGCAGTTATCCGACCGTCGCGGCGCTTTCTCTACCGGCCTCTTTTCGATGCGCCGTGCGCCGCGCGATTCGTCGCAAACCGGCCCGGTCGGCCGCGACATCGATCAACTCGGCCACGCGCCGCTTCAACCGACGAGCGCGCAGCACCAGAAAAACGAGGAAAATTGCATACGGGACCAGCAGCCAAAGATTCAGCCCGGTGGTGTTGAGCTGGCGGTAAATCAACAGAGCCAGCACGATCAGGTTTGCCACGATCGTGGTGGTGACGAAACGGTGGCGGAGGCGGGCGCGCGTCAGGCATTTAGCGCCGCCGTGGTACTCGGTCACCGTCTGCAGAACGATGCTCCACCAAAAATTTCCGTAGATCTGAACATCCCATTCTTTCCATCCGGTATCAGTTGAGTAGCGCCAGCCTTCCGCGTCGAGCAGAGTGAAGATGGACGCGAGTAATGGATGTCGATCCTTCCCTTCTTCGCTCCAGTAGACGCGTTCGCCGAGGAGGCCGCGGTAATCGGAACCAGCAGGCGGATCTTCATGCGCTCTGATCACCGCCCGCGGCGTGCGTTTGAAAAGCAGCCAGGTGAAGTAGCGGGACCAGCCCCGGACGAGTGGCTGCGCGAGCGCGAGAAAGGCGACCAACAACCGCGCGGGAATCGTGTCGAAGCGCGGCTCGATCCGCGCCCGCAGCATATAAGACATCGCGACGCAGAGCGCCCCGCCAAACATCAGATAGGGCACGATTCGTAATGCGGGCACGAAAACGCCCAGGCCAAAAAGGAAGACCGCGAGCGCGAACCACTCGATGCTGCTGAGATACGCGGCAATCTCCGACTGCGGCGTCGGGTAGATCGACTGGAAGAATCCTTCGCCGAAGATTCCGTGGTAAATGATCGGCCGGTTGATAAACCAGCTGAAACGAGGCGTGCCATAAATTTGTCCGCGCCATTTCGCGCTTCCGGTTGGGCCGAAGTAGATCAGATGTTTGAAGCGAAGCATCGATTCCGCCTCTCCGTAACCTTCCTGTTGCCTGCGAAAAGCGCTCAGCGTGAAGCGGCGATGATGCCAGACGATGGCCGTCGGGCTGAATGCGATCTCGTGACCCGCCTGCTGCATTCGCCAGCAAAAGTCGACGTCGTCGCCCGCTTTGCGATATTCGACATCGAATCCGCCTACAGTCTCGAAGGCCCATCGGTACCAGGCCATGTTGCACCCGGGAATGTGCTCCGCGACGACATCGGTCAATAAAACATGGCTCGGTCCCCCGGGCGCCGCCGCCACGCACGCTTGAATCCAGTTCCGCGCTGGCGGAGAAACGTTCGGTCCGCCTACGCCCGCGTAGGCGCCGCTCAGGAGCGTGCCGATGAGGTAAAAAAGCCAGTCCGAATCGACCATGCAATCGGAATCCGTGTAGGCAAAAACTTCGCCGCGCGCCGACGCCGCGCCCGTGTTCCGGGCATGGCTCAAACCGTGATTGGCCTGCTGGATGTAACGCACTTGCGGGTAGCGCGCCGCAATCTCAGCGGTGTTATCGCGCGAGCCGTCATCGACCAGGAGGACTTCGTAGTTCGGATAGGAAAGCTTGCCTAACGAGTCCAGACAGGCCGCGAGCGTCTTGGCGCCATTGAACGAACAGACGATCACCGAGACAAACGGAGTCTGCGGCAAGTCACGATGCGGAAGGGCGGCGTCGTTCTGCCCCAGTTTCTCGCGCAGAGTGAAGAAGGCCTTCTTTGGCTCCCGCGCCCGGTTGACCAAACCGAAGGCCCAGTCGGTGATCTCCTGCCCGCCGGTGAACCATTCGTCGGTCCAGGCGAAGAAAACGGTTCCGGCCAGACCGCACCGCACCACGCTGTCGACATGCCAACCAAGCATGTCCGCCTGCTCATCTTCGGAATGACGGAGCGTGTCCATCCCGAATTCGCCGAGAATCAG
>JACCXL010000306.1 GCA_013697015.1 Chthoniobacterales bacterium
ACAAGATCGACCCGAATGAAATGCTCACGATGAAATGCGATGTGCTCATTCCGGCCGCGGTCGATCGCGTCATCACGGAGAAGAATGCGGACAAGCTGCAATGTCGCATCCTGGCGGAAGGCGCGAACGGCCCCACGACTCCAGACGCAGATCTGCTCCTGAACAAGCGCTTGGGTGAGGTCTTCGTCATCCCGGACATTCTTTGCAACGCCGGCGGCGTGATCGTTTCCTACTTCGAGTGGGTGCAGGGTCTGCAGAGCTTCCTCTGGACGGAGACGGAAGTGACCGACAAGCTTTTCCGCATTCTCGAGTCTTCCTTCACGCACGTGATTCGACGCGCCAAAGAACACAAGGTTTCGCATCGCACCGCGGCCATGGCGATCGGCGTGGAACGTGTCTTAAAAGCGAAGAAAACGCGCGGATTGTTTCCGTAAGAGGGATGGAATTCTCGCTCCGGGAGGAGACGCGCGAGAAGCAGACGTTCGACGTCCTGACCAACGAGGAAAATGGGTTGCGTGTGGTGGTCGCGCGCCTCGGCGCGGAACTCATCAGCCTGGCGCGCCGCGCCCCGGACGGGAAGTGGATTGGGTTTCTCCATCGCGACAACAATCTTGCCGCGCCCGCGAAAGGCTGGGCAAATCACGCGACTGTCATGGGTTATTTCCTCCACCGGCTGAAAGACGAGCGCTCTTCCTATCGCGGCCACGAGATCCGCGGCCGGACGCACAGTTTTCTGCGAACGAAAACATGGCATTTCGTCACTCAGCCGCGAGAGAGTGGGAGACTGACTTACCGCATCGAGCCGGGCAACTACGGCCCGGTCGAATATCCGCTCAAGGTCAGTCTTGATCTGACCTATCAACTGGTCGGAGAAACGGTGCGAACGACCTTTCGCTTCACGAATCTGGAGCCAGAGACAGCGCACGTCGGGTTCGGTCTGCATCCCGGCTTCGCCGCGAGTTCATTCGATAGCTTCCGCTTCCAGATGCCCGCTGGCACCTATCGCCGTCATTTTTCGCCGGCAAACTTCCTCTCCGGTGAAACCGAAGACATCCGTTTCGACGGAGGCGAAATGCCGTTCGACCGGGCGAAGCTCTCCGGCTCCTACATTCTTGAAATGCTGCAGGTGGCGAGCCGCGTATTTGAGTACTCGGACCCGCCAAGCGGTCGATCCGTGAGTATCGACACCGGATCGGCTCCGTATCTTACGCTTTGGTCGGACGGCGGCCCGTTTTTCTGCGTCGAACCTTGCTGGGGCCTGACCGATCACTCCGACCAGCGTCCCTTCGAACAGAAAGAGGGCATTCAACGGATCGCGGCTGGCCAGGTGCTCGAGGCGAGCTTTACGATGACGCCACGACTTTCCTCGTAGGCGTGATGGGCGCGTCGCCATGGTTGACGAAAGGCCCGATTACACCGTTGAGTCATCCCATGCCAGCGGCAGCACTCCGCGCACTCCTCGCGCGCTCAATCGATTACGCCGGGCTTTTCCCGCCGGCTGATCTTGCGCTCGAGCCGGCCTTGCGCAATCACGCGCAGTATGTGCGCACGCCCGAGGCTTGGATGCTCGGCGCGTTCATTCTGCCCATCGCGAAATTCGAGGAGGCGTTTTCCGATCTCTCCCAATTTAGCGTCGAGCATCCTTTGCGCGTCTCTGCTCTCGGATCGAAAACCGCAAGCGCTTCCGAGTTTGCCGAAGCGCTCGGGACCGCACAAAAAGCGATCGCCCAGTGCAACGGCCGGCATAAACCCGTCGCGTCCATCACGCAGCTCGAAATGCCACTGCCCGCGGAAATGCGAGCAAACGTGTTCGACTCAATCGCAGCTTTCTCGCAAGGGTCGCAGCTCGCGACATTCTGGGAAGCTCCCGCGGCCTCTGCCGAAGAAACGATCGCGCTGCTCGCGCAGAATAATACATCGCGCGGAGCTGCCGTCGCTGGGTTCAAGCTGCGGACGGGCGGTGTTATTTTCTCCGCCTTTCCCAGTTCCACAGAAATTGCCCAGGTCCTCGTCGCGGCGGCCGCGAAACATCGCGTGCCGATCAAGTTCACGGCCGGTTTGCATCATCCCGTTCGACAATTTCATCCCAGCGTCCAGACCAGGATGCATGGTTTCCTCAATGTTTTGGGCGCCGGAGTTCTCGCCGCCGAGCACGACTGGGATGTCTCACAGACAGCGGCGATGTTGCAGGACGAGCGCGCCGAATCGTTTTCCTTCGACGACCAGTCCTTTCGCTGGCGTGAGTGGGTCATCTCGACTCCGAAGATCAAGGTGCGCCGCACGCTCGTAACCTCGCTCGGAAGCTGTAGCTTCGACGAACCGCGGGAGGATCTGCATGCCCTCGGACTGATGTGAAATGGCGCTCGAATCCTTCATACCCGTCGAACGCGACTCGCATTTTCCGCTCGAGAATCTCCCCTTCGGCATTTTCCGGCCGCGGCAGGAGCCTGCTCGCGCTGGAGTTGCGCTTGGCGAATTCGTTCTGGATCTCTCGGTGCTCGCAGAGCTCGGTTACTTCCGCAGCTCCGAATTCCAGAGTCGTGCGGTTTTCGCGCAGGATTCGCTGAACGCGTTTCTCGCGCTCGGCCGCCCGGCCTGGCACAAGACCCGCGCGCTTCTGCAGGATCTGTTGCGCGCCGACAATCCGACTCTTCGTGACGATGCGGCGCTGCGCGCGCGTGTGTTTCATCCGCAAAACGATGTCACGATGCAGCTCCCCGCCCGCATCGGTGATTACACCGATTTTTATTCCTCGTATCATCACGCGCACAATGTCGGCACGATGCTGCGCGGACCGGAAAATGCCCTGATGCCGAATTGGAAGTGGCTGCCGGTTGCGTATCACGGCCGGGCCAGCTCCATCGTCCCCAGCGGCACACCAGTGCGGCGTCCGCATGGGCAGGTCAAAAGTCCCGATGCGCAGGAGCCCACCTTCGGCCCCTCCCGCAGTTTCGATTACGAATTGGAGACGGCTTTTCTGATCGGACCAGGTAACTCGTTAGGCGAGCCGATTCCGATCGAGCGCGCAGAAGATCACATCTTCGGCATGGTGCTGATGAATGACTGGAGCGCTCGCGATCTTCAGACCTGGGAGTACCAGCCGCTCGGACCGTTTCTGGCCAAGAATTTCTGCACCAGTATCTCGCCCTGGGTGGTGACGCTCGAGGCACTCGCGCCCTTTCGCCGTCCTCTTCCGCCGCAAGATCCGCCGCCGCTGCCATACCTGCGCGCCGTGGGCGATTTTACCTTCGACATTCAGCTCGAGGCGCATCTGCGCACGGCCTCGATGAGT
>JACCXL010000309.1 GCA_013697015.1 Chthoniobacterales bacterium
GGCTACCGCCGGAACATCGTTTCGAGAATCACAAACACGGTTATCAGGCCGCTTGGGCCGTGGAAAAATATGGGGTCCGTCTCTTGCCGGAGCTTTATGAGCATTTAAATCCGATGCCGTATGAAGCAGCTTTGCAGATGGAGATGGATCTTGCGGAAGATCTACGCGATCTCGGTTATACCGTTACCGGCGGCCATTAACAGCTTTCCGACGCTCAGGCGGGCACAACCGCTTGCGATTAACCCGAGAACGCGATCTCCTGCGATGCCGAGGCGATTAGTAATCGGTTCTCTTCATCGCGCAGGATGTTTCTATCCGGCCTTGGCCTGGTCGGCGAATAAACGTCGGCAGGCGTCGTCAAAGTCTGCTCCCGATGCGCACCGGTTTTCAATTGTTGGCCCCCGTCCCGTCCCGAACCGCCTTCGCGCCGGGGATGGAGCCTTGCAATCGCGATGGCTTTAGTTTCTCCTCGGCGGTTCCTCGCCCCGGCCCGATGCATCAGTTTCGATTTCCGCTCAAGGCCGTATCGGCGGCGTTCCTCGTGACGCTGGCTCAGGTTCTGATTGCGGTGCTTCTGCTCGCGCCGGAAGGGCCGTTTCCGTACCGCTACACGACGCTCATTCAGCACGATTCCTATTGGTTTGCGAATATCGTCGACCGCGGATATGGCACGATCCTGCCGCCCGTCAGCCACAAAATGATGGAGGTTTCGAACGTCGCTTTTTTCCCCGCGTACCCTGCCATCGCCGGCGCGTTGCACCACTGGTTGGGCCTCGAGACTTACCATGCGCTGCTGATCACTGCGCAAGCGGCCGCCTTCGGGTTCTGGAGTTACTTTTTTCTCTTCTGTGAACGCTGGAATATCTCGCCGGCGTTGCAGATTGGCGGAGCGGCCTTAATCGCCGCGCACCCGACCGCTTTCTTCCTTGTCGCGGGTTACTCGGAGTCTCTTTTCCTGATGGCGCTTCTTGGCTTCATGTATTGGAGCACCGCGGAGGGGCGCTTCGCGAAAGTCGTCGCGGCGCTCCATGGGTTTGTTATGTCGGCCACCCGGATCGTGGGAATTCCATGCGCGGCGTTTCCGATCGTGGTGGCCCTCGTCCGCCGCGGATGGCGCGGTTTGCGTGATATTCGCTCCTGGCTGCGCAACTATGGCCCGGCCGTTGCCGTCGCGCTCGGGGCGACGCTTGGAGCGGGCACGTTTTTCCTCTATTGCCTGGCTCGCTGGGGACGGTGGGATCTTTATATGCTTACGCAGCAGGCGGGCTGGGCTATCGCTCCCGATTACCTCGCCGTTTTCAAACCCAGCAGTTATCGGTGGGTGTGGCCAGGCTGGAACGATCCGACGGCTGCCAGCCAGCTCACCACGACCCTGGCGGCTATCCTGTTTGTTACGATCGCCGTGATTGAGTTGGTGCCGGCGATCCGACGCCGGTCTGCCTGGACAACACGCCTCGGTTTCTACTTCTGCGCGGCGATCATTTACTACATCTCCGTCAGTGGTGTCGCCTCCGTCGAGATGGAAAGCATGCTGCGCTACGAATTCTGCGTGCATGCATTAATCGTGCTGGCGCTTTTGCACTTTTTGCATCAGTTTCCCACTCCTCCGGTCCTGGTGCGGGCACTGGGGTTGGCCACAGGGGCGCTTGTCAGCGCAGCTGGATTCAGCGTGCAAGGGTGGTACGTCTGGAATTTCACGAGGGGTGGCTGGGTTGCTTAAGAAAACATGAAAACGAACGTAGCGATTATCGGAGCAGGTCCGGCGGGATTGACGGCGGCTTACCTGCTGGCCAAGAACAACGTAGACGTCACGGTGCTGGAGGCGGATCCGATCTACGTCGGCGGCATCTCGCGCACCGCCACCTACAAGGGATTCCACTTCGATATCGGCGGACACCGTTTCTTTTCGAAATCCAAGGAAGTGAATGATTTTTGGACCGAGATTCTGCCCAACGACATGCTCGATCGTCCGCGCTCATCGCGGATTTTCTACGGCGGAAAGTTCTTCGCCTATCCGCTGAAAGCTTTTGAAGCGCTCTTAAAGCTCGGCGTCTTCAAATCGACGCTCTGCGTTCTTTCCTGGCTGAAGGCCCGCCTCTTTCCCGTCCCGAATCCCAACAATTTCGAAGACTGGGTCAGCAACCAATTCGGCAAACGCCTCTTCAACACTTTCTTCAAGAGTTACACGGAAAAGGTGTGGGGCATGAGCTGCAAGGACATTTCCGCGGACTGGGCGGCGCAGCGGATCAAGGGATTATCGTTAGGCAGCGCGATCAAGAACGCGCTTTTCCCGCAACGGCAGCCCAAGGACAGCAGCAAGGTCATCAAAACCCTGATCAACTCATTTAAATACCCGCGCAAAGGTCCCGGCATGATGTGGGAAGCATGCGCTGAAAAGACCAAAGCGCTGGGTGGACAGCTGCAGATGGGATGCAAGGTGACGGGTTGCGGCTACCACGAACAGGATGCGATGTGGCAGCTTCGCTTTCAGGATGCGGGCGGATTGGTGCAAACGCTGGAGGCTGAACACGTGATTTCGACCGCCCCAATGCGTGAATTGATTCGCGGCTTAACGCCGGCCGTTTCGGAGGAGGCGCGACAGGCGGCGGATAGTTTGAAGTACCGCGACTTTATCACCGTGATGTTGATCCTGAAGGAAAGAAACATGTTCGATGACAACTGGATCTACATTCATGATCCGAGCGTCAAAGTGGGGCGCATCCAGAACTTTCGTTCCTGGTCACCGGAGATGGTGCCGGACGCGGACAAGGCGTGCTACGGCTTGGAATACTTCTGCTTCGAGCACGACGGACTCTGGGATTCGTCCGATGCCGATTTGATTGAGTTGGCGAAGAAGGAATTGATGCAGATCGGGCTCGCCCAACCCGGTGACGTCATGGACGGCTGCGTGGTGCGGCAAAAAAAGGCCTATCCGGTCTACGACGATGATTACGCGAAGAATGTCGCCGAGATTCGCCAGGAACTAGACGATCGCTACCCCAATTTGCATTTGGTCGGTCGCAATGGGATGCACAAATACAACAATCAGGACCACGCCATGATGACGGCGATGTTGTGTGTGGAGAACATCCTCGCGGATACGAAGCTTTACGATCTCTGGCAGGTGAACGGCGACGCCGAGTACCACGAGGGTGGGGAAGCGGCGGTTGAAGAAACAACTGGCAGCGCCTTGCGCCAAGTGCCAACGCGCGTCTCTGTGACGCCGCAACTCGCCTCCGAGCAGGGCTAGGTTGTGGCAACGGTTAGCGAAGGTGCGTTCCGCGCAACTCGTACCTCGTCGTTTCACTACATGAACGATTCCAGGGGCGGGCAGGAGCAGATCAGGTTGCGATCGCCATAAACACTGTCGATCCGAGCGACCGCGGGCCAGAATTTGTGTTCGCGTGTCCACGGCATTGGAAAGGCAGCCTGGCTGCGCGAATACGGATGCGTCCATTCGTCCGCGATCACCTCTTGCGCAGTGTGAGGCGCATTCTTCAGCAGGTTATTCGCGCGGTCAGCCTCGCCTGCATTGATCGCTTCGATCTCGCCATGAATGGCGATCATCGCGTCGCAGAACCGGTCGAGTTCCTCCTTCGATTCACTCTCGGTTGGCTCGACCATCATCGTTCCCGCCACCGGCCACGAAACGGTGGGTGCGTGAAAGCCGTAATCCATCAAACGCTTCGCAACGTCTTCGACCTCCACGCCGGCGCTTTTGAACTGCCGCAGATCGAGGATGCACTCGTGCGCGACGAGGCCGCGCTTGCCTTTAAACAAGACAGGAAAATAATCGTCCAGTCTCCGCGCGATATAATTGGCGTTGAGAATGGCGACCTTCGTCGCGTCCGTGAGTCCGTCTGGTCCCATCATGCGGATGTACATCCACGAAATCGTAAGGATGCTCGCGCTGCCATAGGGCGCAGCTGCCACCGGCCCGACAGCCGATCCGCTGTCATCGCCAGAGAGCGTGGAGGCACGCGGCAAAAACGGGGCGAGTTGCGCGGCCACTCCAATCGGTCCCACGCCCGGTCCACCACCACCGTGTGGGATACAAAAAGTCTTGTGCAGATTCAAATGGCACACGTCCGCGCCGATGTCGCCGGGGCGGCAGAGCCCGACCTGCGCATTCATGTTCGCGCCGTCCATATAAACCTGACCGCCGTGCTCGTGAACGATATCGCAGATTTCGCGGATCGTTGTCTCGAAAACACCGTGCGTGGACGGATAGGTGACCATCAGCGCGGCGAGATCTTGCGCGTGCGCGTCCGCCTTGTTGCGCAAATCGCCCAGATCGATGTCGCCGTCTTTCAAACAAGCCACCGGGACGACGCGGAAACCGGCCATGACCGCGCTGGCTGGA
>JACCXL010000326.1 GCA_013697015.1 Chthoniobacterales bacterium
CGATAATGCCTGACTCCGACACGTTTCCTGCGGAAACGACGCAAAGTGGCGGCGTTTCCGAGCGCATCGCTCGCGGCAACGGGTGGCTCGGCAGTCAGCGTCATTTTCATCTAAAGCTTCTCTGCGGCACGGCGGTGGGAATCATAGTAATTGTTTTTCTGGCCGGTCTTTTTGTTTTTGTCACGCTGCGCAATCACCGGCAGGACGTGCTCCGAAAGCACACGATCGAAGTAATGCGGCTGGGCAGCGTGCTTGAAAACGACCTGGCCACGCTCGAGACCGGGCACCGCGGCTATCTGCTGACCGGGAAGACAAATTATTTGCAGCGATTCCAAGAACGAAGAGAGCTGGTGCAAAAACGAAGCGAAGATTTAACCGGCTTAAACCTGGACAGTTCCATACAGCGCAAGCGCGTTATGAAGGTGCAGGAGATTGTGCAGAAATGGCTAAACTCAGTTGCCATTCCAGCAATGACTGCGCGCCAGGCGAAACCTCCGACAGTGGAAGATCTGGCGCGGCACGGTGGCGATACGCCGCTGGGAAATTCGCTCCTCGATCAAGCGCGAGAGATTCTGCAGTCGCTGCAGCACGAAGCACAGATTGTCCTCAACCAGGGGATGCGTGATCAGGAGTGGGCCACGCAATCAACCGAGATCCTGGACATTATTCCGAAGCTGGAACGAAGCGTCGTGGAGATGGAGAAAGAGAAGCGCGGCTACCTTTTGACGGGCGACGCCACTTTCTCGGAGGGATATCGCCGGGCCACGGCAGCGTTCTATAGCTATCACGGATACGTCACGATTCTGGTTGCCAATTCACCGGTCGAAGCGGAGTTGCTAGCGAAAATCCGAAAGAATGTCGAAAGGTGGATGAATAGCTCAGCGGCGCCCGAGATGGAGGCGAGACGCCTTGGCCGGGATCTCGCTGCGCTCGCGGCCGCGGACAATGGCGAGGCGCTTATGTCCGACATTCGCCGCCTGATCGGAGACTTCGAGAAAAATGAACTAAGCGCCTCCGAGACTCGCTCCGCCGCTGCGACGCAGGCGCGCATTTTGAAGACAACGGCGCTCGGCGTTCTCTGTCTCTTCGCGGTCGGGTTGTTGATCGTTTCGAATAGCTACAGCAGTGTGCTGGTACGGCGTCAACTGGCCAAGCTGGAGGGCGTTGAAACGCGCATCCGCTCGATCATCGAGAACATCCTCGATGGCATGATCACGGTCGATCAGGAGGGAATGATTTGTTCGATGAATCCCGCGGCTGAGCGCATGTTTGGCTGCATCAACAACGAAATGGTCGGTCATCGTTTCATCAAATTGGTGCCGAAAGCGTACCAGGCCGAAGGTGAAACGGAACCGGTGGCCTGCGCCTGGAACGATCTCGCTTCCCGCACCGGCAGCACCACGCTCGCACTCGGGCGCACGCGCACGCATGCTACTTTTCCGATCGAGATTTCACTGAGCGAAATGACGGTCGACGGCCAGAAGCTCTATGTCGCGATGGTGCGTGATGTGACGGAGCGAAAACGTTTCGAACAGGAAATCGCTGGGGACAAGGAAAGCCTCGCGGTCACTCTTCGCTCCATCGGCGACGGAGTTATCACGACCGACGTGCAAGGCAAGATCATCATGATCAATAACGCGGGCGAGACCTTAACCGGGTGGAGCTCACGGGAAGCGATCGGGCAACCCTTGAAATCTGTCTTCAACATCGAAATCGATCTGGCCGCGCAAGCGCGGATGCAGCGCAACGCCTATCGCAACGAGGCGCATTCTATCCTGCTGGGGCTGCCGGAAAACGCCACCCTCCGTTCACGGGAAGGCGGAGAGCATGTGATCGAACAGGTGGCCTCCCCGGTTCGGGATGGGAAGAATGAAGTGGCCGGCGTTGTGCTGGTCTTCCGGGATATCACCGAGCGCCAGCGCAATGAGGCGGAACGACGGAAAGCCGAAACGCTGGAACAGCTCGGGCTGCTGGCGGGCGGAATCGCGCACGATTTCAACAACCTGCTCACCGCCATCATCGGCAACATTTCCATCGCATCGCTGCTGCTGCAGCCAAACGATGAAATGGCGACGCGCCTGAATGACGCGAAGAACGCATCCTTGCGCGCGCGCGATCTGGCGCAACAGCTCTTGACCTTTGCGCGCGGCGGCGCCCCCATCAAGAAGACCGCTTCCATCGGCAAACTGATCGAGGATACGGTCAGCTTCTCGCTTCGTGGAACGCACAGCCGGAGTGAGTTTAATTTCGGGGAAAACTTATGGCCGGCGGAAATCGATCCGGGGCAGATCAGCCAGGTAATTGGAAACCTCGTCGTTAACGCAGACCAGGCGATGCCGAACGGCGGCACCTTACGCGTCAGCTGTGATAACTTCACCTACGATGGTGAAACCGAACCGACGATCCCGGATCTGTTGCCAGGCGATTACAGTCGGATCGCGATCAAAGACGAGGGCGTGGGCATTTCGGAGCAATGTCTCAAACGCATCTTCGATCCCTATTTCACCACCAAGGCGAAAGGTAACGGTCTCGGTCTGGCAACGACTTATTCGATCATGAAGAATCACAACGGATTGATCACGGTGGAATCGCAGGTTCACTTCGGAGCGACTTTCACTCTTTATCTGCCGGCCTTGCGCCATGAGGAAATTCCTACAGAGGCGCCGCGCAGTGTGAATCAGGATATTACCGGGACCGGGCGTGTCCTCGTGGTTGATGACGAGGAAGCGATCCGCGCTCTGGTCGAATTTACACTCACGCGCCTCGGCTATGAAGTGTGCCAGGCGGCAAGCGCGCTGGAAGGCGTGGATCTTTACCGCGAGCGGTTGAATGCGGGCGAGCGCTTCGACGCGGTCATTCTCGATCTGACCCTGCCGGGCGGAATGGGTGGCAAGGAAGCGCTGAAGCGGCTGATGGAAATCGATCCGACCGTAAATGCGATCGTCTCGAGCGGGTACGCCATGGATGCGACGATGAGCCGTTACCAGGACTATGGATTCCGCGGCGTGATCACGAAACCTTACGAGGCATCAGAACTCGGCCGGATTGTGCATGAAGTGATCGAGTCAAGCCACGTCAATGTCGTCCCGGATTACGATGGTGGCCGCCTTGCCACGTGCGTGGCGTAAGCCTCTTCGCGAGGACTCCCCTCGCCCGACTGCCGTTTCGTAAAACGAGGCGGGCGCATTGAGCAACCACGCCTAACAATCAATCGATCGGGTCGTCAGCGCGCAGTCGTGGCAGGAGCTGTTCCATAATCGTCGCGACTGATTCATCGACATTTTGCTCGTCAGTCCGGACCACAATATCAGGATCGTCCGGCGCCTCGTAGGGTGCGTCGATCCCGGTAAAATCCCGAATCTGCCCGGCGCGCGCTTTTTTGTATAGGTGCTTCGGATCGCGTTCTTCGCAGACCTGCAACGGTGCGTCCACGAAAACCTCGATAAACTCGGCGTTCCCTTCCAGTGCGATTTCCCGGGCGCGGCGGCGATCGAGCCGGTAGGGCGAGATGAACGCGGTGATCACGACGGTGCCCGAATCCGCCATCAGCTTCGCCACCTCGCCGACGCGCCGGATATTCTCGACCCGGTCTTCGGCGGAAAACCCAAGATTCGAATTCAGTCCATGGCGGACGTTATCTCCATCGAGCACATACGTGTGCATGGCGCGCTGAAAAAGTTCGCCCTCGAGCGCCAGAGCAATCGTCGACTTTCCCGCGCCCGACAACCCTGTCAGCCAGACGACCGCTCCTCGATGGCCGTTCTGCTTGGCCCGATGCGTGGGAGTGATTTCACCTTCGCTCCAAAAAATGTTTTTGCTCTTGACCGTCGTGCGGTCGGTGTAAACGCCGCCAAAAACGATACCTCCGCCGCAAATCCTTCCGCCATCGACAAGAACAAATCGGCCAAGCGCCGGAATGCGATCATGGTTGTCGACCACGAGAGGTGCGCGGGTCTGCAGCGTTACTCTTCCCACTTCGTTGCGAGCCAGGCGCTCGCGTTCGCCAATCTCCGTCGCGAGGGTGGATGAATCCATCACCTGTTCGATCGCGACCACCTTGCACTTCAACTCCTGTGTCGCCACCCGGAGGATGTATTCGGTTTCCTTGCGCAGCGGCTCCTCCGCCATCCAGAAAATATCCGCCCGACACCTGTTGGTCTCAATCGGTGCGTCATTTTCGTGCGAAGCAACGTGGCCCCGCTCAACGAAGATTTGCTCGCGCAGCGTGATTCCAACCGAGTCTCCGGCGATTGCCTCCTCTGGCGCGGGCGAATTCCAACTTTCAATGGTCGCGACCGCGGAAGACTTGTTCGCCGGTGAAAAGATGAGCTGATCGCCCACGCGCAAGGATCCGCTCTCGATCTTTCCGGCGATGATGCGGCGGGCGTCGAACCGGTAAATGTCCTGCACGCAGAAGCGCAGCGGCTGGTTAGGAAGAGCTGCCGTCGACTCGACATGATCGAGAGCTTCCAAAACCGTATGCCCACTATACCACTGCAACGCCGGATCCGTTCTGCGCGCCACATTCTCGCCCTGCTTCGCCGAGGCGGGAACAAACTCCCGTGCCGTCATCCCCAGCTCGGAAAGAAACTGCCGGTATTCCCCTTCAATTTCGCGAAACGCCTGCTCGCTGTAGTTCGCCAGATCGAGCTTGTTCACCACCACGATGATTTGCCGCACTCCCAGCAGGCTGAGCAGATACGCGTGCCGCCGGCTCTGCTCGCGCACGCCCTCGTTGGCGGCGATCACGAGCATGGCCGCATCCGCGCTGGCCGCGCCGGTGATCATGTTTTTGAGGAACTCCTTGTGGCCGGGAGCATCAATAATGACGTAACGCCGGAGCGCCGTCCGAAACGGAATTTGCGTCGTGTCGATCGTGATGTTCTGCGCTTGTTCCTCCAACAGAGCGTCGAGGAGAAAGGCATATTCAAACTCCATTCGCTCGGCCTCGCACGCCTGCTGAATCGCCGCGATCTTGCCTTCCGGCAGCGAGCCCGTGTCGTGCAGGATGCGACCAATCAGGGTCGACTTCCCGTGGTCGACGTGGCCGACGAAGACAATCTTGAGTCGCTGCGCTTCGTCGCTCATAGAAAACCCTTGGCGCGCAACTTCTGCATGGCGTTGCGCTCGTGATGATCTTGCGCGCGGCCGGCCCGTTCACTCGTGCGGGTGGTCTCAAGTTCCGCGATGATTTCTTCGATTGTACTGGCCTCGCTGCTGATGGCCTTTGTAATCGGCATGCAGCCTAACGAGCGATACCGCTGGCCGTTCCGGGCAAAGTACATCCCTGGAATCGGGATCTTCTCACGCAGGATGTAGCGCCAGATATCGGCTTCGGTCCAATCGAGGAGCGGCTGCACGCGGACGTGTTCCCCTTTTGCGGCGGTGCTGGCAAATTGTCCCCAGAATTCCGGGGGCTGATCTTTATAGCCCCACTCGAACTGCGCATTGCGGGGCGAGAAATAGCGCTCCTTCGCACGCGTCGGATCTTCGTCACGACGGATACCGGTGATGAGAGCGTCCCATTTGTGCTCTGCCATCGCCTGCTGCAGCGCGACCGTCTTGAGCTCGTGTGTCACGGTGACAGGATCATGGGTTTCATATCCCACGCCGCGCGCGCGCGCTTCCGCGTTGATCTTTACGATCAGATTCAGCTGGTAGTGCTGCGTGGCCCAATCGCGAAATTCGAGCATTTCCGGAAACTCGTAAGTCGTATCGATGTGCAGAACGGGAAACGGAATTTTGCCGAAGAACGATTTCAGGGCGAGCCAGATCAAAACGTTTGAGTCTTTGCCCATTGACCATGGCATCGCGACGTTTCGAAAGGCGCGGTAAGCCTCTCGAAAGATGAAGACGCTCTGGTTCTCCAAATGGTCGAGATGAGTGCGGGCGGATTGCATGAAGAGCCGTTTATACGGTGTCGTCTTGCGACGCGCAAACGGCTCATCGGGGATTTCTCTTGCGGAGAAAGGGCGCAACTTTAGTCTCTCCCATGCGCGAAACCCGCCCCGCCGCCTACGATTCGAAGATCGAGGGGAACGTGGTTTTCACCCGGCTCGACGCGGCCATGAACTGGATGCGCAAGAATTCGCTCTGGCCCATGCCCATGGGTCTCGCTTGCTGCGCGATCGAGTTGATGGCCACAGCCTCCGCCCGGTTTGATATTTCCCGCTTCGGCGCAGAGGTGATGCGTTTTTCGCCCCGCCAATGCGATGTGATGATCGTGGCCGGCACCGATACCTATAAAATGGCCCTGGCCGTCAAGCGGATCTACGAACAAATGCCCGAGCCGAAATGGGTCATCGCGATGGGCGCCTGCGCCTCTAGCGGAGGCATGTACCGCTCCTATGCCGTCTTGCAAGGCATCGACCAACTCCTGCCGGTCGATGTTTACATCTCCGGTTGCCCCCCGCGTCCGGAAGCTCTGCTCGAAGGTTTGATGAAGCTTCAGGATAAGATTTCCGGCGAACGTTCGTTTGTCGCGCAGAAGCGCGAACTGGTCAGGGATCTCGACGGCGTGATGGCATGACCGGCCCGGAATTGCTCGGCAATCTCGGTCAGCTCCTCGGGGCCAAGATCAAAGCGCGGACGGAGTTTCGCGGCGAGACCACCTTTTCGATCGACGCCTCCGATCTTCGCGAAGTCGCCAGACTCTGCCGAGACGATTTTTCTTTCGATTACCTCATCGACATCACCAGCATCGATAACTTTGGCGAGGACCCGCGCTTTGCGATTGTCTACGAACTTTATTCGCTCACGCTCGCGGTCCATCTGCGATTGAAGTTGACGGTCGCAGAAGAGATTGGAGCGGTCGACACGGTGTCCGACATCTGGCCCTCGGCTAACTGGCATGAGCGCGAGATCTACGACATGATGGGAATCCGATTCAACAACCACCCCGATCTGCGTCGCATTCTCATGTGGGACGGCTATCCGTATTTTCCCCTGCGGAAGGAGTTTCCGGTTGAAGGACTGCCGAGTGATATGCCAGATGTGGCGTTCTCCGCCTCCGCGCCGCTCGAGGGAGGACCGTTCGTGACTCGTCCAAGTACGGCAACTGCCAAAGACCGGGAGCCGCGGGCGCGGCGGCCCGAAGTCCGCGAATAATCCCACGCGCGTCTTCGCAAAGCGAGCAGGTCCGCTTCTCCTCCTCGGGCTGGCAATCACGGTCGCGTGGTTCTGCCTTCATCCCCCAAGCAGTGGGCAGCTCAACGGTGTCGCCGACCGCATCGTCGTCGAGAAACGTTTGCACCGGATGCAAATTCTCAGAAACGGCAGACTGCTACACGACTATCGCGTGGCGCTGGGGAGATCGCCCGCCGGTCACAAACAGGAAGAAGGCGATCAGCGCACGCCGGAAGGCCTCTACGTGATCG
>JACCXL010000331.1 GCA_013697015.1 Chthoniobacterales bacterium
TCCAGAGCGTGGACGACACGATGGAGGACATCATGCGCCTGGCGATGTCGGAAGCGATGCTCTTCAAATACGGCAGCGGGACCGGCAGTGATTTATCATCGCTCAGGTCCACGCGGGAAAAATTGAGCGGTGGCGGCAAGCCGAGCGGGCCGCTTTCCTTCCTGAAAGTTTATGACCAGGTCGCGAACGTGGTGAAAAGCGGCGGCAAAACCAGACGGGCCGCGAAGATGAACACGCTCAAAGACTGGCATCCGGACATCGAGGAATTCATCGATGCGAAGCAGAAGGAAGAGAAGAAGGCGTGGGCATTGATCGAGGCCGGCTACGACGGCAGCTACAATGGCGACGCCTACGGCTCCGTCATGTATCAGAACGAGAATCTGAGCGTGCGCGTGAGCGACGAGTTCATGGACGCGGCGACGGAGGATCGCGAATGGTGGACGAAGCGGGTGCGCAATGGATCACCCTGCGAGCAAAAAAGCGCCCGCGCGTTGCTCCGGAAAATTGCGGAAGGAACGCACATCTGCGGCGATCCCGGGATGCAGTTCGATTCGACCATTCATAAATGGCACACCTGCAAGGGCACGGATCGGCAGAACTCCACCAATCCCTGCAGCGAATATCTGTTTCTCGACAACACCGCCTGCAATCTCGCGTCGCTCAACCTGATGAAGTTCAAGCGCGCGGACGGGGTCTTCGATGTGGAGCGTTTCAAAGCGGCCGCCCGGATCTTTATCACGGCGCAGGAAATTCTGGTCGATAACGCGAGTTATCCGATCAAAGAGATTGCCGAAAACTCACACATCTTCCGGACGCTCGGGCTCGGCTACGCCAATCTCGGTTCGCTCATCATGAGCTACGGGTACGGCTACGATAGCGTGGAGGGACGCGCGTTGTGCGGCGCCATCACCGCGATCATGACCGGCGAAGCGTATGAACAAAGCGCGCGGATGGCGCGAGCGATGGGACCATTTCCTGGCTACAAGGACGCTCGTTGCAGCGGCATCGCAAAACCAGCCGCCAAAAATAACGTCGCGCCCATGCTGGAAGTGATCGAATTGCATCGACGCGCCGTCTCCGAGATCGCGGCCCACGAAGAATTCGCCTATCTGAAGGAGGAAGCCGCCAGGGTCTGGGACAGCGCCGCGGCGCTGGGACAGCGTCACGGATATCGCAATGCGCAGGTCACGGTCCTGGCCCCGACGGGCACGATCAGTTTCCTGATGGATTGCGACACGACCGGCATCGAACCCGACATCGCGCTGGTGAAATACAAACTGCTCGCTGGCGGCGGCATGTTGAAAATCGTGAACCAGACGGTGAAACCGGCCCTTGAGAAACTGGGTTATAACTCCGAGGAGATCGAGCGGATCATCGCGCACGTCGATGTTTGCGACACGATAGAAGACGTGCAGGATCCGGACGGCTCGACCGTCTTCTCCGGCTTGAAACCCGAGCATCTCGCGATCTTCGATTGCGCCTTCAAACCGCACCGGGGAGAACGGTCGTTAGGCTACATGGGCCATTTGCGGATGATGGCCGCGGCGCAGCCTTTCCTGAGCGGGGCCATTTCCAAGACCGTGAACATGCCGGAGAGCGCCACGGTCGACGAGATCATGAACACGTACGTCGAGGGATGGCGCCTCGGTCTGAAAGCGATCGCGATTTACCGCGATGGATCGAAGCGGTCGGCGCCGCTGAATGTGAAAAAGACCCGAGACATGGGCAGTGCGGGCGACGTCGAGGTCTCCCTCGACATGTTGGTCGAACGTCCGGAGATCGAAGGTCGCATCCTGGAATTGGAGGAGGAACTCGCCGCCCTGCGCGGCCGTCCCACGCGGCATCGGATGGCGGACACCCGGATGTCGTTAACGCATCGGTTCGAGATCGCCGGTCACGAGGGCTACATCACCGTCGGCTTATATGAAGATGGAATGCCGGGCGAGCTCTTCGTCACCATGGCCAAGGAAGGCAGCACCATTGGCGGCCTCATGGATACAGTCGGCACGCTCACTTCGATTGCACTGCAATACGGCGTCCCGCTGGAGAGCCTGGTGAAGAAGTTTGCTTACCAGCGTTTCGAGCCAAGTGGGTTCACCAAGAATCCAGACATCCGCAACGCGACCAGCATTACCGACTACGTCTTCCGCTGGCTCGGTTGCCAGTTCATCAAAGGCTACAAAGAAGCGACCTCGCCGAACCGTGGGCAATCCGAGTTGCCGATGAAGGAGATTGGAGAAATGGAGAAGAAGGCGGTGAACCGGCCCGTCTCGGATCTGCCGCGCACGGCGGAGAAGGAGTTGATCGACGTCATCACCAACCACGCGTCGAACGAGGGCAGCCCGACGACGCTCTCGAATGGGCACACGCACGCGGAGCGGGTGAAAGAAGCGCTCGGGAACATGTTTATGGAGATCACCTGCTCGCATTGCGGGAGCGACAAAGTGGTGCGCGCCGGTGCCTGCGGCGTCTGCACCGAGTGCGGCACGAGCCAGGGGTGTAGCTGAGCCAGAGCGCGCCACCGCGCGTTCGTCGCTATCTCGTTGCGGAATGGGATTCGGAACGAATCGCGCATGAGTCGTCGACTCTGCTTAGCGCTCGCTCTCTTTTTCCTCTACGCTGCACTCATCGGCTGGACACCCTTGCTGGATTCGCTTGTTTTCTTCCCGAGCACCAACCGAATCGCGGCCGGGAACGCGGCACGCAGAGTTGTCGCGTTCGAAGGCGGCGAACTCGAGATCTGGACGGCAGCTTCGCGGGCCGCGCAGGTTGCTGGCCAGCCGGATTGCTTCATCTTGCGGTTCTACGGCAACGCAGATCGAGCGGAGCGCTGGGTCGCGGCGGAAGCCGAGATGTTCAATGACCGCGCGGTGGAGGTCTGGGGGATGAATTATCCGGGATTCGGCGGCAGCACCGGGCCTGCTCGACTTGCACGCGTCGGTCCAGCCGCACTGGCCGCGTTCGATGAACTGAGACGCACGGCGGGCGACCATCCCGTCGTTCTCTTCGGCGCGAGTCTCGGCACCACCGCGGCGCTCCATGTCAGCGCCCATCGGGAGGTCTCGGGCTTGATCTTGCACAATCCGCCAGTGCTTCGCGAAATGATCGTGCAACAGTTTGGCTGGTGGAATCTGTGGCTGCTCGCCGGACCGCTTTCTCAGAAAGTTCCAGCGGCGTTGAACAATGTGGCTAATGCGAAAGCCACACATGCACCCGGCGTGTTCCTGTTGGCGGAGAAAGACGAGGTCGTCGCGCCGAAGTATCAGGCGTTGGTTGTCGACGCCTATGCCGGACCGAAGCGCGTCATCTCGCTTCCGGGCGCTGGCCACAATTCGCCCATCGCGGGTGCTGAATTGGCTGCTTTGCACCGAGCGCTCGACTGGCTGTTTAGCTCTGGTTCCCAGACACAGATGAGCTCCGAATGACCAGGCGAACGTCCGTTACGACGAACGAAAAAGACCCATCGTGTGGTTCTTTGCACAGGCGTTGCGTTGTGTTTCTTGGTTCCGATTTAATGACACGCTTAGTCACGAAGCGTGGAAAGGCGGCAAACGCTGGGCCGATTGCGCTCGCGATTGCGCTCTCCTCGCTGATGGCAGGATGCGCTTCGCACGATGCAAGCATTCACGCCGCGCCGCTCAAAACGGCAGCCACAACCGCAGCGCGCAACGACAGAAACCCGCCGTTCATGGCGGCGTTTTACGTTGGTAGTCACGGGTGGCACACCAGCATCATTGTTCCACGCGCCGCGATTTCAAAGAATGCCTGGCCAGCAGGCGTGGTCGACCGGACATTCCGCGATTGCAGCTTCCTCGAAGCGGGGTGGGGTGACCGCAAGTTCTACATGGCGCCGCGGCCAAACGTTTCGACGGCGCTCGACGCCGTCTTCCTACCGGGCGCAAGTGTGTTGCACATGGTTGGGCTCGATCCACCGCTCGAAAGCGCACTCGCCTGGAGCGGGCTGGTGCGAATGCCATGCAACGCGGCGGAGTTGCAGAGCGTTTGTCGCGCCATCGGTGCCACCTTCGCGCCGAATGCGCACCGCCAAATCCAAGCGCTGGGCCCCGGGCTTTACGGCCGCATCAGCAGATTTTATCCAGCTCACGGCCGTTACTATTTCGCAAACACCTGCAACAACTGGACTGCGCGAATCATGCGCGCTGGCGGTTTTCCGGCTGATGTCGGTCCCGCCGGCACTTGGACAGCGGGAGCCGTTATGGCGCAGGCGCGGCGGTTAGGGAAGACAAGATCCGCGGGATCCACTGCTTTGGTCGCGAGAGAGAATGATCAGCGCGCTCCGATCCTCACGACACCGGCCGTGGCCGGTAAGCGACGCGTACGATTACAGGACTAGGAGGCGTAATCAGACGATGCTCGTGCCGGCTCATTTTGCGCCGGATCAGTTGCTAGAGGGCCGCGGACGGCTACAGTTCGTCGCCCTCCTTGGCGGCGGGTGCGACTTAATTTTATGGCGAAAACAGAAGCGGACATTCAGCGCGAGAAAGAGATGCAGCAGGCGGAGGAGCTGCTCTTCGCGGGCCACCAGGAGCTTGGCTTTGCCAAGGGTCTTTTCCTCGGACGCTTTGTGGCGGACTGGGCGATGCCCTATCCGACATTCGGGGCCTCCCAGCAAACGGAGTTGGATGCTGCCCTCGCCGAAGTGCGCCAGATGCTCGATCAGGAACTGGATCCAAGCCAGATCGATCGCGAATCCAATATTCCACAGGACCTGATCGATGGCCTCGCCCGCGCCGGCGTTCTCGGGATGACGGCGCCGCAGGAATTCGGCGGGAGAGGTTTTTCGCAAATGCAGTATTGCAAGGTGCTCGAGGAAATCGGGAGCCGCGACGCGTCGGTCTCCGTTTTCACCAATGCACATCATTCGATTGGGATTCGCGCCTTGTTGCTGTTCGGAACGCGTGAGCAGAAGACACGCTGGCTGCCCAAGCTGGTCTCGGGCGAACAGCTCGCAGCCTTCGCTTTAACGGAGGAAAACGCGGGCTCCGACGCCGCCAACGTGCAAATGACGGCGACCCCCACCGAGGACGGCTCGGCTTACATTTTGAACGGTGAGAAACGTTACATCACGAACGCCTCGATCGCGCAGGTCCTGACCGTCATGGCGCGCACGCCGGTGCCCGGGAAAGAAGGGAAAACGGCGATCACGGCCTTCCTCGTGACGCCGGATATGGCGGGATTCGAGATGATCGAGCCGCGCATGCCGAAGCTCGGGATTCGCGGCACAGCGACGGGTCGGTTCGCTTTGCGCGATGTGCGCGTGCCGAAAGAGAACATCCTCGGGCCGCTCGGCAAAGGATTGCGCGTCGCGCTCACCGTTCTCGATTTCGGCCGGACGACGTTTGGCGCTTGCTGCATGGGCGCGGCCAAGACTTGCCTCCGCCTTGCAGTGGAGCACGCGAATACGCGCCGACAGTTCAACAAGACGCTCGGCGACTTTGATCTCGTGAAGAAGAAAATCGGCCGGATGGCAGCCGACATTTACGCGATGGAGGCGATGACACAGGTCACCGCTTCGCTGATCGACCGCGGGCTTGAGGACTACATGATCGAGACGGCCATGCTCAAAGTCTTTACGACCGATCGCCTGTGGGACGCGGTCAACGATGCTTTCCAGATCAATGGCGGATCGGCTTACTTCAACGACAAGCCGCTCGAGCGCATGTTGCGGGATGCGCGTATCAACCAGATCGGCGAGGGGAGCAACGAAGTGCTGACATCGTTCATCGCGTTGGTCGGGATGCGCGGACCGGGCATGGAGTTTAAGGAGATCTACGACACGATGCTGAAGCCGTGGCGGCAGGATCGGATGAAGGCGTGGAGCGCTGGGAAGAACCGGTTCAATGCCGCCGTGAAAATTCCAAGCGTTCCGGTCAACAGCGAGAGTTTGCGCGGATATGCCAGCCAGCTCGGCCGGGCGATCTGGCGTTTTAATCTGATGGTGAATCGCGCGCTGATTCAGTACCGGGAGCCGATCTTGGATATGCAGCTGGTGCAGGAACGCATCGCGGGAGCAGCGATGGAGATGTTCGCCTCGGCGTGCGTGCTCAGCAGGCTCGATTCTGAGCTGCAGAGTGGGAGCCGGAATGGAAGTGGACCCGGCGGCAACCAGAGAGCGGCGGACCTATTTTTGCGGCAATCACTCAGCCGGATTCGGCGATTCATGTCCGATTTAAGCGGCAACCATGACAAAGCGCTCCTCGCGACAGCAAATTCGGTGCTGGGAAAAGAAGATCCCGCCGGCTTAAACGGCCGCTAAGCCGCGCGAGCCGTCAGTGTGGATTTACGCTTTTCCGAAAAAAGAAGCATCCACAGATTACGCAGCCAATTTGCACGGATTTAATCAGGAAAGCAGGAAAAGGAGATTCGATTTCGGACACCCCTTCCTGGGTTCCTGCTTTCCGATTCATCCTCGCGCGGTCAATCTGCGGAAATCTGCGCTGCAACGGCCGCGAAGCGACGGCCAGGCTTTCAAATCTGTGGACTTAATCCGGCGCTGGGGAAAGACGATTCCGCCGGCTTAAACAGCCGCTGAGTCAGCGCCGCGCTGCCGCAATTCTAGTTTCGTAGGCGCCGGAGCGAAGTCTCTGATCGCCGGGTTCGTGCAGAGTTATGGAACGACGGCGATGGAGCCGGGGTCAGCAGACGGAGCAAATCGCTTAGAACACGCACGGATAAGAGCAGCGATATCCAACTTCTTCCAGCGCAAGCATGGCGCTTCGATTAGCCGATAGCTCAATATCGCCAGGATCAAGGTCAGGAGCAAAGACCAGACAAAATAAAGGCCGAAGCCGCCTTCCTGGACCCGAAGTAAAGCGAGTCCCTGCTGGACCGGAAACGCATAGATGTAGGTGCCGTACGAGAAGTCGCCGTGCGCGTCGAAGCGCGCAAACGGGAGGTTAAACGCC
>JACCXL010000343.1 GCA_013697015.1 Chthoniobacterales bacterium
TGTTTCTTCGGATTGCGCCGGAGCTGTATTTGAAGCGACTCCTCGTCGGCGGATTTACGAAAGTGTTCGAGTTGAACAGAAATTTCCGGAACGAAGGCATTTCACGGCGTCATAATCCGGAGTTTACAATGCTGGAGGCATACTGGGCCTACGCCGACTTCGAAAAGATGGCCGACCTCGTGGAGGAGATGGTCTGTCACCTGGCGGAAGTGCTTGTGGAGGGACGCGCGCCGTCGCATCCTGAGGAAAGTGGGGCACGACAGCGCGTGCCCCTCCAGATCGAACATCGTGGCGCGGATGGCAGCGTTTGCCGCACGATAAATCTGGCGCGGCCCTGGCGGCGGGCGCGTTATCGCGATCTTCTGCGCGAGATCGATCCGGGCTGGTTCGAATATTCGAGCGATGAGCGACGTGCGCGCTGCGCGGAGTGGGGGGTGGAGATCAATCCGCGCATGGCCGATTACGAGGTGACGCAACAGGTCTTCGAAAAGTTGATCGAGGAGAAAACATTCGATCCACTGTTTGTGACTCATTGCCCGAAAGAATTGGTCCCGCTCGCGCGCCAGAACCAGGAGGACGATTCGCTCGTTGACGTCTACGAGCTCATCATTAACGGCCAGGAAATCTCGCCGGGCTACTCCGAACTAAACGATCCGTTGATGCAACGGCAGCGGCTGCTGGAGCAGGCCGGGGCCGAGACACAAAACCTGGACGAAGACTTCCTGCTCGCGCTGGAACATGGAATGCCGCCGGCGGGCGGAATTGGAATCGGCATCGATCGGTTGACGATGCTGCTGACGGGCGCGGAATCGATCCGCGATGTCATGCTATTTCCTTTGCTCAAACCCAGGCGGACGTAGCCCCGTCGGGTCGCGCGACAGCGAGCCGCAGCAAACGCGCCCGCTTTAAACCAAGTCGCAGGCATCGGCCGGCATCCAGTGGGCATCGCGGCCCTCCCATTTCACATTGCAGCCGATGGGATTAGTCACTGGCGTCGAAACAGGCTGCCCGGCCAAGTGCTCCCGCAACGCGCAATCCAGATCACGCCTTTTCGCTTTTTCGGATTGGCGCGGATTATCGATCGATCTTCCGGTATAGATCAAGCGGTGGGCCTGATCGAAGACGTAGAAATGCGGTGTGCGCAACGCACCGTAGGCGCGCGCGACCTGCTGACTTTCATCGTGTAGATAGAGCCACGGGAAGCGATGAGTCTTCATCCGTTCGACCATGTGAGGAAAATCGTCTTCGGCGTAGGTGTTCGGGCTGTTCGAATTGATGGCGACGAATCGAACCCCCTGCGGCGCGTATTTCTCGGCCAGGACGCGCGTGTCTTCATCGGACCCGGTGACGTACGGGCAGTGGTTGCAGGTGAAAAAAATCACCAGCACTGGGTCTGTCGCGAAATCGGTGAGCGCGTAAGACTTGCCATCCGTAGCGGGTAAATGGAACTCCGGCGCGGCGTCACCGATTTGCAACGTGAAGCTCATGCTTTCGTCTAGCAAATCGGCGCGGGTTGGCAACTTGTCCGTGCGAATGAAGTTGAAGTTCTCCCATGCATGCTACGTTGTACGGATGGAGACGCCTCAAATTATTGCCTACCTGAAGACCACCTGCGGCTGGAGCGCCGGCGTGCGCGCGGTCCTCGCGAAATATAAACTGACTTTCACCGAGAAGGACATCATCCAGAACCCCGCTTTCCGCTGGGAAATGGAGACGAAGAGTGGCCAACCGCTCTCTCCTTGCATTGAGATCGACGGCAAGATGCTGGCAGATGTGAGCGGTGAAGAAGTCGAAGAATATTTGATCGATCACAAATTGGTGCAGCCGGACGCCGCCGAGCCGGCGGTGCCGATCAATGCCCCGTGCCCGCCTGAGCAGCACGAGGCGACCGCGGTAAAGATGCGGATGTAGTCGCCGCTTCGAATCGTTCACGAAAAATTGTAGACCTTCTCCTTTTTGGGGAAGGTCTTTTTCGTGGGCAGCGACGAATGGGAAGAGCCGGCCTTTGTGTCACATTGAATGTGAGCAATCGCGCGACATGCGTTGTCTAAATTGAACCTCGTGAAACTGTTCGCTCGCAGGAAGGCCGAACCTTCCGGAAAAAAACGTGGCCGCCGCCTGAGCTGGAAGCTTGCCTTGCTCGCGCTTCCCATCGGCGCCGTTTTTGGGGTAGCTACATTCTACGCCGTCTGGGCTCAGGCCTTCGACATGAAGAAGGTCGGCGAGATGCCGGAGCGAAATACGGTCTTCGACGTCGACGGCAAAATCTACAGCCGTCTCGCGGGCGCGAATCGTCTCAGAGTTTCGCTCGCTGAGGTTTCGCCGCTTTTCATCGATGCCTTGCTGGCGCGGGAAGACACGCG
>JACCXL010000392.1 GCA_013697015.1 Chthoniobacterales bacterium
TCTATTCTACTGGGAGCGACATTGGCGTTTGCGGGCCTCGCCGTCGCTCCTTCCCTTTCCCAGGCCCAATCGTCGTCCACGACGAGCACAACCACGACGACCGGGTACATGCCCACGAGCACGATCATTGGATCCAAAGTCCGCACCGGAAACGGTGAAGAAGTTGGCGAGGTCAAAGACGTTGTTCTGGATCGCAACACCGGCTGCATGGCCTATACCGTGCTTTCGACCGGTGGGAGCGGCAGTGCTGGGGCCAGCACCAGCCGCACTACGCGAACGACCACCAAAACAGTCGCTGTGCCCTGGTCGGTCTTCACTCCCGGCACCGACGCACGCACCTACACTGTGCGGGTCGATCGCGAGCGTATCTATAACGCGCCGGTCTGGGAGGTAAGCCGGATAGACGAATACAGCCGTCCCGAATACATCAACAACGTCTACGGCTACTATGGCGTGACGCCGAGCTTCGGCGTGGGCGCTAATATTGGCGTCGGTGCCGGTTCGTCCGGCTACAACACCCAATCGACCACCGGCACGGGTGTCGGTGCTTCGACAAATGCTTCAGTCTCGCCAGTCGCAAGCGTCTCACCGAGCGTGAGCGCGTCGCCCAGCGCATCAGCCAGCGCCAGACCAACGGCGAGCGCATCCGTCAGCTCGACGCCTTCCACAAAACCGAGCGCCTCTGCTTCCGCTTCGAGAAGTTCGAGCGCCCGGCCATCGACTAGCGCGACCGCATCAGGCATCTCGAGTGGCTCACCCAAAGGGAGCAGCACAAACGCCAGCGGCAGCTCCCCCGAGAGCAGCGTGAGCGACTCAAGCACGACCGGCTCGACCGGTGATGCAACGACGGATTCTTCGTCGGCCGGCTCGCACAAGGGCGGGGAGGCTGCAGAGGGCGCGAAGAAGGGAAAAGGACACAAGCATGAGGGAGAGAAAGCGGACAAATCGTCCGGCTCCAGCTCAGACACTTCGGCCAGCCCGGCTCCGACAGAGCCCTAACGAATTGAGCGCGGCACCTTCCGCGTAAACTTCACGAACGGCAGGAGTGGTTCAGGCTGCTCCTGCCGTTTTCGTTTGCCCAGATTCTCAGGCGTTGGTCGCTGCTTCCACCGCCGCAGTATCGGCTCCCAGATATTTCATTCCCGCCAGCCACAGCAGACCCGCCAACAGCATCATTCCGGAGACGACGAGGAAAGCGACATTCATGTTTGCGTGTCCGCCGATGTACCCAATCGTGGGGAACGCAGGGACATCGCCGAGCGCGTGAATGATTAGAATGTTCACGGCAAATGCGCTCGCGCGGATAGACGGGTGCGACACATTCGCAAGCGCCGCGTTCGATGGGCCGGTGTTCAAAAAGATCAGAAAAATCGAGGCGAACATCAGAAACCACGCAACCGGAAAGGGCGTGTAGAGCATGGCCACGAAAAGCGGAAAGGCGAGCACCATGCCCGCTCCCGAAACCAGAAAGTAGGCGCCGGGAAATTTTGGCTGGAGACGATCGCCGAGCCATCCGCCAAGGAGCGTCGAGATCAAACCGGCGACCACGATCACCCCGCCGAAAACGATCGTAGCTGACTTCGGTTGACCGCGGTACTGCAGATAAGCTGGTGTCCAAAATCCGAGTCCCCCGATCGCGAACGTCATCGCTGCGGTAGCGAAGGTGTTGATCACAAACGAGCGCGTCCGAAAAAGCGTCTGGTAAGAATTCCACGACAGACGCGGACGTCTCGTTCGTGCGGAAACCGCCACGCGTGTATCGCGCTGAAAAAAGCAAAACAGTCCCAGCAACAAACCCGGCGGTGTGACGAGGTAAAACGCCCAGCGCCATCCGAGATGGATATTAACGAGGCCGCCGAACACATAGCCGAGCGCACTGCCAACGGGGATCGCGAGGCAGAAGATGGAAAGGATACGGCCGCGGTTTTTTAGCGGATAAAGGTCGGACAGCAGCGCCGGCGCCGCCGGGCCATAACCGCCCTCGCCGATGCCAATGAAAATTCGTGTGGCGACCAGAATGCCGAACGTCGCCGCGAGTCCTGACGCGCCGCTCGCGAGGCTCCAAAGAATGACGCAGGTGCCGATTACGACCCAGCGCGAAAAACGATCCGAGAGCCACCCCAGAAGCGGCGCAGAGATCATGTAGGTAACGAGAAATACCATCCCGAGCGCGCCCGTTTTCGCCATCGCGTTCAAATCGTTAGGCGGAAAAAACGTGCGCCGAATCTCAGGTTCAACCGCCGAGAGAATCTGACGGTCGATGTAATTGAAAATGTTGATGCCGAGCAAAAGGGCGAGTGCGGCTCGTGCGCCCGGTTTACGCTCTGGAATAGTCAACCCCATCGAACTTGCCGATTGCACGGGGCGACGCGCTGATTGTAAATCCTAAACGATGGAGGCTTCATCTTTCGCGGAACGAGCTCTTTATTTCTTCGGGCTGACCATCGGAAGAATTTTTTATCGAGTGCGCGCGACAGGTTGCGAGCATCTTCCGGCGGGCGGATTTCTGCTTCTGCCGAATCATATTACCTGGGTTGATGCGATTGTTTTACAGCTAGCGTGCCCGCGTCGCATCGGGTTCGTGATCGACGAAACTTTTTATCGGAATCGTCTCCTGCATCCGTTCCTTCGCACGGCTGGTTGCATCCCGATCACGACGCGTCAGGCGAAGCGCGGCATCGAACTGGCGGCAGAACGACTTCGCGCCGGCGAAATAGTTTGCTTGTTTCCGGAAGGTCAGCTCAGCCGGTCCGGAACACTGCTCCGTCTCCGTCGCGGCTACGAATTGATCGCGCGAGAAGGCGGCGCACCAGTCGTGCCCGTCTGGTTGGATCAGCTCTGGGGTTCGATCTTCTCATTTCAAGGCGGACGCTTTTTCACGAAACTACCGCGCCGAATTCCGTACAAAGTCCTGGTCGCGTTTGGAAAACCGCTTTCATCGGAGGCGGCGGATCTTGCTGCCGTTCGCGAAGAACTCCTGAAACTGGGTGAGTTCTGTTTCAGCGAACGTCCCATTCTCCGCCAGCACCTGGCGCGCGTCTGTTTGCACGGGCTGCAGCGGAATCCGTTTCGGACCGCCGTCGTTGACGGAATCGACTGTACGGAACTCTCGCGCGGGAGGCTGCTCGGCGCGGCCGCAGCGCTGAGCCGGGAGATAATGCATAAACACCCGGAAAGGAGAATCGGTATCGTGCTGCCGCCCGGAAAGGGCGGCGTGCTGGCGAACCTGGCGGTGATCCTCGCCGGGAAAGTGCCGGTGAATCTCAACTTCACCAGCTCGCGCGATGCGATCAAGTCCGCCACCGCACAAGCCGGCTTGCGCACCATCATCTCCGCGCGCGCGATGGCGAAACGGCTCGAGGATTTTCCGTGGACGCCCAATGTCATAAACCTCGAGGACGCGTTACCTCCGCTGAAGCTCGCGATCTTGCGCTGGTGGATCGCCGGCCTCGTATTGCCAGCGCAGTTGCTGGCAAATTCGCTCGGGATACCAAAACAAGGCGACCGGGCCGAAGCGATTCTGCTCTTTACGAGCGGAAGTTCGGCCGCGCCGAAGGGCGTGCCGCTAAGCCACCGCAATATTCTTGGTAATGTCGCGCAATTCGCCGCCATGCTCGACGCGCGCAAGGATGATTTGATTCTCGCTTTCCTGCCTTTCTTTCACAGCTTCGGCTGCACCGTGACGCTGTGGTATCCGTTGATCGAAGGCGTTCGAACTCTCACCTACCCGAACCCGCTCGAGGCGGGAAAGATTGCCGCGTTGGCCGAAAGATTCCGCGCCACAATTATGCTGGCCGCGCCGACTTTTCTGCGCGCCTACCTGCGCAAAGCCGAAGCGACACAGCTGCGGACACTGCGACTGGTGATCACTGGAGCGGAGAAGCTGCCCGCGGCGCTCGCCACATCCTTTGAAGAAAAATTCGGCAAACACGTGCTCGAAGGCTACGGACTGACGGAAACGTCGCCGGTCGTGAGCGTCAATCTTCCTGAACCGAAAGCAAAGCGCGGCGAGATGGTGCAACCATCCAGCCGCCTTGGCTCGACCGGCAAGCTGGCACCCGGAATGGCGGCGGAAATTCGCGCAGCGGAAACGGGCGAGAAACTCACGTTGCACGATTCCGGCATGCTCTGGCTGCGCGGTCCCAATATTTTCGCAGGTTACCTTGATGACGCGGAACGCAGCGCATCCGTACTGCGAGACGGCTGGTTCAAAACGGGCGATCTCGGGCGCTTCGATGAAGACGGCTTCCTCTACATCGACGGGCGCCTGTCGCGTTTCTCGAAGATCGCGGGCGAGATGGTGGCCCATGAAGCGGTCGAACAAAAGATCGCCGCTGCTCTGCAACTCGAGGGAAAGATGGACCGCGTGATCTGCGTGGTCGGTGTTCCCGACGAAGCAAAGGGTGAGACGCTCGTGCTCATCAGCAGCGTCGATATCGACTTGGCGGCACTGCGCGCGCGACTGGCCGAAAACGGCCTTCCGAATCTGTGGATTCCGCGCGTCGTGCGAATGGTACCGGCGATTCCAACGCTCGCTTCGGGCAAGTTGGATCTCGGGCGGTGCAACGCTATCGCGCTCGGTCAGTGACGGAGTCTCACAATTTGACCGGGCGGCGGCGCACGAGAACGGACGCCGTGAAACTCTGTACGATTTCACCTTTTTGGGTGCGCGTGACATTTGAAATCCGAATCACGCCACGATCCGGTTTCGATCGCGATGGCCGCACCTCCATGATCTCGCATTCGAGCTCAA
>JACCXL010000403.1 GCA_013697015.1 Chthoniobacterales bacterium
GCATTAGCCATTTGCGCGTCGCTCGCGTTGGCATCATCGCTCTTCTTTTCGTCGTTGTTGGCGAGATTCGGTCCGGAATCCTTGTAATCCACCGCTGGAATCATCTGGAAAGGATTTGATCTGTGCGCGGGCGCGAGCCAGGCGAGCTGCGGCTCGAATTTTCCCTCATCCATCGCGAGAGTGCGTTCCAGGATGCGCGTCGCGATCGGAGCGGCGACAGAGCCGCCATGTTCACCACCCTGCACCATCACGGCGATCGCATACTTCGGATTATCGAACGGCGCGAAACTGCAGAACCACGCGATCGTATCTTTCTTGCCATTTGTCATGGCCTGCGCGGTTCCGGTCTTACCCGCCACCTGCACGCCGGGGATGCGTGCTTTGCCACCCGTGCCGCCCTCTTCGTTTACGACGTTCCAAAGTCCGCGCCTCACCAGTTCAATCTGGTCGCTTGTAAAGTCGCGGCGCAGATCAGCATGTACGCGCGGCGTCAGCGACACCGCCTGTCCTTTGTCATTCAGCAACGGCGAGCCGTCCTGATTGAGGACTTTATCAACTAGGCGCGGATAGTAGGAAACGCCTCCGTTTGCGACGGTCGCGTACGCCATGGCCATCTGCAATGGAGAGGCAAGGACGTAGCCCTGGCCGATCGAAACATTTGCGGTGTAGGCCTGCGACCAGCGCTCCCGCGGGTAATGAATTTGCATCCATTCCGGCCCCGGCAGAACGCCCGGCTGTTCGCTCGTGATCGGCAACGAAGCCTGTTTGCCTAGTCCCATCATGTCGCCGGTTGCGTCGATCGATTCGATGCCCGCGGCGTTGCCGTATTGATAGAAAAATGAGTCGCAGGAAACCTTGATGGCGTCAGTCAGTCCGAGCGTGCCATGCGCTCCGCCTTTCTCCGCAATCCAGCAGTGGAAATAATGATCGCCATAGCTGACCCCGCCGCTGCAATTGAAATGCGCGCCGGCCATTCGTTTCCGCAAACCGGCCAGAGAGGTCACAATTTTGAACGTCGAACCCGGCGGGAAAGCGCTGACAGCGCGATTGATAAGCGGGTTTGCTTCGTCCTTTTGCAGCGCGGCCCAGTCCTTCGCCTTGATGCTGGGGATGAAAGTATTCGGATCGAACGACGGCACTGAAGCCATCGCCAGGATGTTGCCGTTATTCGGGTCGACCACGACGGCCGCGCCGCGCCCGACCGCCCGGATCGCTTCTTCCGCGATCGACTGGATGCGCGCGTCTAGCGTTACATAGACGTTCGCTCCTTGTTTCGGTGCATCTTCCCGCAACACCCCTTCGATCACGCCCTTGGCATTGCGCCGGAGATAACGAACGCCGGGCTTCCCCTTCAGGTATTCGTCCATCGTTTTCTCCACGTCCGACTTCCCTTCCACGTCTCCCTGGTAAAACGTGTACTTCTTCGCGTCTTCTTTATTGGTGTCGTTGGGAGCGCCCACGTAGCCGAGCAGATGCGAGGCCAGCGCACCGTAAACGTAGGAGCGCACAGGTTTGATCGCGATATCCACGCCCGGCAGACCGACGTCGTGTTCCGAGAATTTCGCCATCGTCGGAAAATCGATATCCTTGATGTAGGAAAACGGCACTTCCGTGTTAGTGCGGTAATGTTTTTGCAGCTGCCCGGCGTTGTAATCGCGCGCCAGATCGAGGTCATCAAGACGTGGCACGACGCCGTCGTTCACAATCTTGACGATGTCGGGTTCCTTTAGGTCCTTCGGCATCCCGTTGATCGTGCCGCGATATTCCGTCACGGGCGGCTGCCCGACACGTTGCCGGTAACCTTTGACCATTTCCGGCAAATAAAAGTCGACTTCGTAGCTGGCCCGGTTTTGCACAAGTGAGACGCCGTTTCGGTCGCGAATTTCACCACGAATCGAGGGCAGCCGAACCGTCACCTCCGAGCTCCCTCGAATCCGCGCCGTCCACGCCTCTCCGTGCGCGACCTGCACCCACCAGAGACGGGCGGCGATTGATCCAAGCCCCAGCAGCATCAGGAAGGCGAGCGCTTGCAGGCGTAGGCGCGGGCTCATGCGTGTTCGCCGTCGGTTCATCGATAATCCTCCGCTTCAGGCAGGTAAGGGGAGCGCGTGACGCGCGCAATTGAATGCAAGATCCAGAAAACGAGGGGCGCCATCAGGAGCGCGATGATCCCCGGCCCGCCGATTTGCCACCAAACCTCCGGCGTAAAGAAAATGGATCCCCGTCGGAAAGTAATCATTAAATATTGCGCCAAAAGCATCGCGGAAGTGCAGATCCCGGTCAGAACACAATGAACTTCCCAGCGACCGCGAACGAATAAAGGCCTGAGCCCATGCATAATGGCTGCCAGCACCGCGTAGAGCAGTATTGACCATCCAAAGGAGATTTCAACTTTCCCGCTCACCACCTGCACCGTGAGGGCATCGAAAAGCAGACCGGCGAAGGTCGCCAGCCCAAGCACGAGCGGAAACGGCAGCGCCATCGCGCCGTAGAACACGATGACAGGTACTACATAGA
>JACCXL010000024.1 GCA_013697015.1 Chthoniobacterales bacterium
CGAGGATCATCGACGCGTTCAGCAGCGAATCGATCCAGCTGAGTCTGGCGACGTAATGGTATCCGAGGATTCCAATTCCCAGCCCGACTGCCACCACCAGAAGCGCGAAGGCGCCGTGTTGGGCGACGCGCCTCATGAACACAGCCCATGGGAGAAGCCGCTGCTTTCGATGTTCGTACATGCAGCCTAATTACTCGTTACGGATCGCGAATATAAGCCCGATTGCGGAGCGGCGTCCTCACTTTGCACGCGGCGGTCGATTCCGTGGATAGCGAGGCGAGATGTCGATCCCGAAGATCCCAGCGTTGAGGCACTACAGATAATTGTTACGCTCGTTTTATAGTATCAAAAAAGTTCTCATGAAGTTCCGTGAGTGTTCCATGGGGCGAAAATGATGGCCTTCATCCGATCGGTGCGGTGCTCTATGCCCTCTCCCGCGGCAGTTCAGCCACCATCCGCCGCCACCAAATTTCGCGTTTAGCCTCCTTCGCTCTCGCGTCCGGCTCGCGCTCGATCAGATTGTGCCAAATGCTTTTCGTAGGGTTACAGGCTCGCTGCCTCGCCGCACTTCTTTCCACGGCCGTCCTCTTTGTTTCGTTTTCCACGCAAGCCTTGGGCTATGGACCGATTGGTCATCAGATCGTCGGAGCGATCGCGGACAAAAAGCTGGCGCATACGTCTACCGGCGCGCGCGTGGCCGAGTTGCTCGACGGATTCACGCTGGAGCAGGTGTCCGTAATCGCGGACGAGATCAAGGGTTGGGACAAACGCGGTGCGGATGACCCGACAATCTTTCATTATTCGGCGCACCCGCGCATCGATGCGCAGCTCCGGGACTTCTGGCGGGCGAACCAACCGACCCACGATTCGAAGTCAGCCATGCCTTCGCATCACTGGTTCCACTACACCGATGTTCCGGTTCTCGACCCGGAAAAATATGCGGATGGGAAAACCGGACGATCGAGCTGGGATCTCGTCCACATGATACAATTTTGCATCGCCGTGTTGACCGGGGAACAATCCGCCGACAATGCGCGCAAGATCACGAAACCGATCGCGATCATTCTGCTCACTCATTACGTGGGTGACATGCATCAGCCGCTGCATGTGGGGGCCGAATATTTTGACGCGCAGGGTCGCGCCGTGAATCCGGACAAGGGCACACCGGGCTTCGAAGACGAGGGTGGCAACACGCTCGTCTTGCAGCTAGCCACGCCCGACGTGAATCCCCGGCGCGCCAGAAAGCTGCACGGATTTTGGGACAACGACGCCGTCCTCGCGAATCTACCGCAGCTACCTGACGCGATGCCGAAAGAGGAACGGCGCGCGCGAATGGACGCCGCAAAGAGCGAACTCGTCGGCCGATTGGCTGCGCAGGAACCGAAAGATTGGCGACTTCCTGCCGGTGTCTCCTTGCATGATTACGCGGAGGCCTGGGCGAACGACATTTTGCCCCTTGCGCGGGAGGCGCACGCAAGACTGCAGTTCGATCATGTCGCTGCCTGGCAGGAAGAGGACCGCACCGTCGCAGCGGGAAATGCGGTGGAGAAACCGTCAGCGGACCACGTTTCCTACGAGGTTTGGGCCGCGCGAGCGGTCGGTTTGGAACTGCAAAAGGCCGGTTGGCGCCTGGCGGATTTGCTGGAAAAGACAGTTCGTTAGGCGCGTTCCCTCGCCAACCTGCGTAGAGGCGGACGCGAATCACACCGCTTCCATAAAAGCGTTGTATCTTCCAACGCAAAACGAGCGGAGGTGGTGGCCTCCGCTCGTCTAAAACTCACCAGGTTTTTGTGCCGAAATCGTCGTTAGGCGCCGCTCTTCGCTTGGTGCGAGTGGCACTCAGCTTCGAGGGTGGCGTATTGCTGCGGTGAAAGCACGCCTTTGGCGCCTTTCAGGAATGCTGCCATGCTTTCCTTCGTGCAGCCGGCCTTGTCGCATTTGGCCTGCAACGTATCGAGCTTCCCTTTCTGCTCGGGCGTCAGGTTCAGCTTCCCGTAGGAATTGGCGCATTCTTTCTTGCTGCTGTTGCTAGCTTGCTGCGCGCAACATCCTGCCTGATTGCCGGCGAACACGGATCCTGCCGCGAGCAGCCCGACCGCTGCTCCAATTGCGAGTTGTTTAGTCATAATCCGTAATCAGACATCGGCCGGGCCACACCGTTCAAAGAACGAAGCCAGGCGCTGTCGCATGGATCACTGGGATTTCAGCTCGCCAGGTGACATTGCGGCGACAATCCAAATCGAGCAAGCAAAGCGGATATTGTTTAAGCCGCCAAATTTTCCGTGCGCTGGGTCACTTGTTGGTTGTGGTGGCGGCGGCGGCTTCGAAGGTCAAGCGCTCGCCATCTGAGTCGACCTGAATCGTCTGGCCTTCGCCAAATTTCCCCTCCAGCAGATCGAGACTGAGCGGATCGAGAATATCTCGCTGGATCGCCCGTTTCAGCGGCCGTGCGCCGTAAATCGGATCGTATCCTTCCCGCGCAATCAACGCTTTGGCTGCGTCACTCAATGCAAGAACGATCTTTTGTTTCTCCAGTCGCCTAACGAGTCGACGCAATTGAATCTCGACGATTTTCTTCAGCTCTTCCTCATTCAGTCGATCGAAAATGATGATCTCATCGACCCGGTTGAGAAACTCCGGCCGAAAATGCTGGCGGAGAGCTTCCATCACAAGACGCGTGCGCCCTTCGCTCGACGATTCCCCGGTGATAAACTGCGAGCCGATATTGGAGGTCATGATTGTCACGGTGTTCTTGAAATCGACTGTCCTCCCCTGCCCGTCCGTGATCCGGCCGTCGTCCAGCACCTGCAGCAAGACATTGAAAACGTCCTGGTGCGCTTTTTCGATTTCGTCGAACAAAATGACGGAGTATGGCTTGCGCCGGACCGATTCCGAGAGCTGCCCGCCTTCCTCGTAGCCGACATAACCCGGAGGCGCTCCGATCAAGCGCGCGACCGTGTGCTTCTCCATGTATTCGCTCATGTCGATACGGATCATGGCGTTCTCGTCATCGAAGAGGAATTCGGCTAGCGCTCGCGACAGCTCTGTTTTTCCGACACCGGTTGGTCCGAGAAAAATGAAAGAGCCGATGGGCCGGTTCTCGTCCTGCAAACCAGCCCGTGCGCGCCGCACCGCGTTCGACACCGCCTTGATGGCGACGTCCTGTCCGATCACGCGCTCATGTAGATGCTCCTCCAGTTTTACCAGCTTCTGGCGTTCCCCTTCCTGTAAACGCGAGACCGGAATATGCGTCCAGCTCGAAACAACCTGCGCGATGTCTTCTTCGGTGACTTCCTCCTTCAACATCTGGCCGTTTGTCTGGAGCTGGCTGAGCTTCGCGTTATGTTCGTTCAGCTGTTTCGTTATTTCCGGGATACGTCCGTATTGAATTTCACTCGCCCGCTGTAGCTCGCCGCGGCGTTGTGCCTGTTCGAGCTGCGTTTTGAGTGATTCGAGTTCTTCCTGGAGTTTGCGCGACTTGTCGATCTCTCCCTTTTCGTTTTGCCACTGCGCTTTCAGTTTCGCGCTCTGCTCTTTCAAATCACCGAGCTCCTTCTCCAGCTTTGCCTGCCGCTCCTTGCTCGCCGGGTCTTTCTCCTTTTTTAACGCCTGCCGCTCCATCTCGTGCTGCATGATCTCACGTTCGATCACGTCGATTTCCGTCGGCATCGAGTCTAGTTCGATTTTCAAACGCGAAGCCGCTTCGTCTACCAAATCCACGGCTTTATCCGGCAGAAATCGGCCGCTGATGTAGCGATGCGAGAGCACCGCGGCGGCGACGAGCGCCGCATCCTGAATGCGTACGCCGTGGTGAACCTCGTAGCGTTCTTTGAGCCCACGCAGAATCGCGATCGTATCCTCTACGCTCGGCTCCTCCACCTTCACTGGCTGGAAACGCCGCTCGAGGGCCGCATCCTTCTCGATGTACTTGCGATACTCGTCGAGCGTGGTGGCGCCTATTGCGCGCAACTCACCGCGCGCGAGTTGCGGTTTCAATAAATTCGAGGCGTCGACCGAACCTTCTGCCGCCCCAGCGCCGACGATGGTGTGCAGCTCGTCAATGAACAGGATGATCTCTCCCTGTGAATCGGTCACCTCCTTGAGAAACGCTTTCAGGCGATCTTCGAATTCACCACGGAATTTCGCGCCCGCGACCATCGAACCGATGTCCATCGCGATGAGCCGCTTTTTCTTGAGCGATTCCGGCACGTCGCCACTTACAATGCGGCGAGCCAAACCTTCCACGATCGCGGTTTTGCCGACGCCAGGTTCACCAATCAGCACCGGATTGTTTTTTGTCCGTCGCGACAGCACTTGCATCACGCGACGGATTTCGTTGTCGCGGCCGATCACCGGATCGATTTTTCCGAGGCGTGCCTGCTGCGTCAAATCGCGTCCGTATTTCTCCAGCGTCTGATATTTTCCTTCAGGATTTTGGTCGGTCACTCGTTGGGAACCACGCACTTGCTGCAGCGCCTGCATCAACTTGTCGCGAGTTGCGCCGCTTTGCTTGAGCAACTTTCCCGCGGCTCCGTTCGATTCCGTTAGAGCGAGGAGATAATGCTCGGCGCTTAGGAATTCGTCCTTCAGCTTCGCCATTTCCTTCTCGGCCGCGTCAATCGTGGCCCTCAGTTCATTTCCGAGCCGGACATCGGAAGAACCATGCACCTGCGGACGCCGCTTCACCTCGCTCTCGAGGCGGCTCCGCAATTCTGACGCGGTCAGGCCAAGCTTTTCGAGCAAGGGACGAGTCACGCCATCCGTCTGATCGAGGAGCGCCAGCAGGAAATGCTCATTCGTGATCTCTTGCTGGTTGAACTGCAACGCGACCTCCTGGGCCGCTTGCAACGCTTCCTGCATTTTCTGGGTGAACTTGTCAGGTCGCATAATTTCGTACCTACGAGACAAATGGGAGATTGCCAGTGTTCAAGTTTCGCTCCGCCAGCGGAGACCGGCCGTAGCGCTTCCGGTCGTGCGCTCGACTTGGTAAGACGATCGCGTGGCAACTGATTCGCCAACGCCGCTCTGGCGCGAAGTCGTAGGGGAAACGGAGCCGTGGCGTCGCGGCCGTCTGTTTCTTATCATCGCGGCGATTCTGTCGTTCACCACTCAGATCGCGACGCTTACTTCGTATTGCTGCTCGCCAGCTTCGGTGCGGCGGCGCACGCAGCCTCATTATACAAGACGCGCATCGAAGGAGAGGCGCGCCAATTCGCTGACGTTGCCTTTCGCCGCATCTTCACCGAGCACGACACCTACTTCCTGCTGGGCCACCTCACGAAACATGCGGAAGAACAAGCGGGCGGGCGGGGGCGCGTCACCCGTTTCCTGCAGGACGCGACGATGCACGCTGGCGATGTGCATGACATTACACGGGCGACGGGCAACGCACGCTTGTCCTACCGTTTCCCTGACGAACTGGCGAGCGAAGCGAGAATGGGCGCCCTTGCGGTTGGTGCGCCCGGCCCGCTCTCGCTTCATCTGATTTGCGGCGAAGCTGGCGGAGACTGGCAAATCGATCAAATTTGGTGGGTCTCTGAGACCGAATCCCCGTCGCCTGCGCGCTAATCGCGCGTCCGATCGTTGCGGCCCCGACTCCCCCCGCGTATCAGTCTCGCCATGGAAAAGGGCGAGCTAACATTCGGACGCCGCGCATTTGACTTATTGCGCGCCGGGCCCTTTCGCCGCTACATCATCGGCTCGGCAATTTCCGACACCGGCACCTGGATGCAGGTGATGGCGCAAGCCTGGGTCATGAGCTCGCTCACGAACAAAGCCATTCTGCTCGGCATGGTGAGTTTCGCCGCCGGCATTCCAACACTCGCGCTCACCATGATCGGCGGCTCAGTGGCCGACCGGCATGACAAACGCAAGATTCTTATCGCGACGCAAATCGTTCAAATCATCCTGGCTCTGATTCTTGGCACGCTGGTTTTGACTGGACGCGTTCATGTCTGGCATGTGGTCGTGCTGGCCGCGTGTCTCGGTGTTTGCATCGCTTTCGAAATGCCGGCGATCTCCGCGCTGGTTCCAGAATTGGTCAAGCGCGATCAAATCGCGACGGCCATCGCGCTCGATCGTTCTGTCTTCCACGGTTCGCGTTTGATCGGGCCATCCGTGGCCGGTCTGCTCGTCGCTTTCGTCGGCGCTGCCGCTGCCTTTTTCGCGAACGCCGCCTCATTTTTCGCGCTTATTATCGCGCTGATTTCGCTCCCGCGACGGACGGTCGGAACGGCGGAGGAAGAAGAAAAACGGCGCAGTGGATTCAAGGAAGGGCTGCGCTACGTCCGCTCCGACCGCACCATTCTCTCGATGATCGGGCTGATCGCACTGACGACAATTTTCGTGTTCCCATTCCTTTCGGTAATGTTGCCCCTCTACGTCCGTAACATTCTTCAACTTGGGCCCGACCGGATGGGCTTGCTCATGGCAGTCTCCGGCATTGGCTCTCTCACCGGCTCGCTCGGATTGCTGAGCGTCGCGCGCGAGAAACGATTCCGTTTCATGACCGTGGCCGTGATCGTCGTCGCGGCAGGTCTATTTTGCATGTCGCGTTCGACGAGTTTCATCCTGGCCGCGATCGCGATGGGAATGCTCGCGATCGGGTTGTCGCTAAACTTCGGTCTTGCCGGCACGATCGTGCAGGAGCGCGCGCCAGCGCATTTGCGTGGGCGCGTCTCGGCCGTGTTCGGCCTCAGCTTCTTCGGTCTGATGCCGATCGCGGGATTGCTGACGACTGGTCTTTCAGATTTAATCGGGATGCGCACGGCGCTGCTGATCGCGTCCATTATCTTCGGGGCGGGAGCGTTGTTCGTGCTTTATCTAGCTGGCCGCACAGTTTGCGCCGCGCCAGTTGCAGGCACGGAGCCGGAGGTCGCACCGGCTGCCGTCGCTTAATCGGTCCCGATGATTTCGTTCTCCACCTGCTGGAATTCCGGCCGGCACACCGCAGGCGACGAGATGCTGCGCGAGATCAAAGGCGAAGTCGGCTTTGATTGCGTTGAGCTGGGTCACGGCATTCGCCTCTCGTTGATGCCGGGCATCCAGAAAATGTTCGACGCCGGCGAAATCACATTCAGTAGTCTGCACAACTTTTGCCCGTTGCCGGTAGAGGTGATGCAGGCGTCCCCGGACGTCTATCAGTTTTCCAGCGCGCACGAGAGGGAACGAGAACGCGCCGTCAGGCAGACGCTGCAAACAATCGACTTCGCGGAACGATTAGGCGCGCCGTTCGTGGTCCTGCATTGCGGGGAGGTGCGGATGAATCCGATCACCGATGAGCTGATCTCTCTCATCAAAAAGGGGAAACTTCTCGCGCGCGAATACGTTCGAAAAAAGGTGAAGGCCGTGCAAAAGCGCGAAGCCAGCGCGCCCCCCTATTTGGCGCGGGTGAAGGACTCGCTGAAGCGAATCGCAGAATACGCCTCGAACAAAAATGTGCGCCTGGGAATCGAAGGTCGTCGCGGCTACGAAGAAATCCCCAGTGAACGGGAATTGCCGGTGTTACTCGACGAAATCAACTCTCCGCAGCTCGGTTACTGGCATGATTTCGGGCACATTCAGATTAAGGAAAATCTCGGCTTTCTCGATCACGAGGAATGGCTGCGTCAGATTGGCCAGCGCGCGTTTGGCTGCCATTTACAGGACTGTATTTGGCCGGCACAGGATCACCAGCCGCCCTTTTCCGGCAGCGTCGAGCTGGAGAAACTTGTTCCGCTGCTTCCATCGAACTGCTTATTTGTCTGGGAAATGAGTCCGCGCAAAACAGCCGACGAAATTCGCCGCTCCGTCGCGCAATGGCAGGAGCGGTTCGGCGCATGAAAAAAATCCTGATCAGCCTCTTGCAGCTCGTCGTTACGGGCGGGCTGCTCTATTGGGTATTTCACGATCCGGTCACGCGCGCCGCGATGGTGTTCGCGCTCCGCGCCGCCGATTTCCATTGGGTGCTCGGCGGGATCCTCGCCTACGTCATCGTCGAAATTGCCGCCGTCCTCCGTTGGAACATTCTTTTGAAGGTTCAGGGAATTAAGCTGAGCACGCCGCGCGTCGCGGGCCTTTTCCTGATCGGAATGTTCTATAACCAATTCCTTCCGGGGGGAACGGGGGGTGACATCGTCAAAACTTTTCTGCTCTGGAAGGAGACTCCCGACAAGAAACCGGGCGCGCTCCTCGCGGTCCTTTTCGATCGGATGATCGGCTTGATCGCGCTCATCGTCATTACCGGCACTTTAATTTTCTTGCGTTACACCTGGCTGACCCGCGAGACCGGCACGCGGCTCGACAACAATCCGCTGCACGATCCGCGCTTCTACGTTTGGATTGTTCTGGCCGTTTTCGCCAGCTCGGTTCTTTTCGTCGTGACGACCTTCGTGGTGAGCGGGTTCAACTTGCTTCATGCCCTGCCGAAGCGGTTTCCCGGACGTGAAAAGCTG
>JACCXL010000109.1 GCA_013697015.1 Chthoniobacterales bacterium
TCCAGGCGAAGAAAACGGTTCCGGCCAGACCGCACCGCACCACGCTGTCGACATGCCAACCAAGCATGTCCGCCTGCTCATCTTCGGAATGACGGAGCGTGTCCATCCCGAATTCGCCGAGAATCAGTGGACGTTCCTCTGCCAGATTCTGAAGGCGGAGCAAGTATCTTTCGAACTCGTCCTGGTTATGCAGGTAAACGTTGAAACAAAAGAAATCGACATTCTGTGGCAGGAGGAATTCCGTTGGTGGAAAACTCGCGTAGGAGTAGAGGACGCCGGGATCGGCCTCCCGCGCGACCCGGATCAGCCGCTCGAGAAAATCGGTCACCCGTTGCACGCCCAGCCAGCGGACCATGGTGCTCGCAATCTCGTTTCCGACGAGATACCCAAAGATCGCGGGATGACCGGCGTTCCTCGCCACCGCCGATCGGACCGAAGCAATGATCTCGTTTCGAGAGGAAGACGCGCGCAGAAATTCGATATGCTTCGCCCATGGAAGCGTGATTAACACGCGCACACCCGCCGCTCCGCATTCATCTAAAAACCAGCGGGGTGGCGGATGATAAATGCGCACGATGTTGATCCCGATCTCGCGCATCTGTGTCAGGTCGCGCGTCAGTTTCGCCGGGGAGCCAAGAAAGTGACCTTCCGCGTCGGGAGAGAAAGGGCCGTAGGTGACGCCCTTGACGAAAAATTTTTCGTCGCCGGCAAAAAAGAACTTTGCGACGGCGCGAACCGGCTCCGTGACGGGGGAACTCACAGCGGCAGTTCCCTAGTCGAAGCGTCCCGCCGACGCAAAGGTTTTAGCTTCGCGCGGGCAGACTACAGCTTCGGCTCGATTATCTGGCGCAGCTTGATCATTCCGCGGCAGATGCGCTGCTACGCCGCTCGCTCGGACAGAGCTGTGCGCATTACCGCGGCCGCGTGGGCGACATCCTCGGGAGTGTGCGCCGTCGAAAGAAACCCCGTCTCAAATTGCGATGGGGCGAAGTAGACACCGCGCTCGAGACACGCGTGAAAAAAGCGGGCGAACTGCCGCGTGTCGCTGTGCCGTGCGCTGGCCAGATTCGTTACCGGCGGTCGAGCAAAGAAGAGACAAAACATCGAACCGATCCGGTGAAATGTGCAGGCAAGCTTCAATTCGCGAATCATCGCGGCCGCCGCCTCTTCGAGTTGGGCGCCGCGGCTTTCCAGAATCTGCCAGGCGCCGATCCGCTCGAGTTCCCGTAATTGCGCAAGCCCGGCGGCCATGGCGAGCGGGTTTCCCGAGAGCGTGCCCGCTTGGTAAACCGGGCCGTCCGGCGACAACTGATCCATGATCTCGGCACGTCCGCCGAAGGCGCCCACCGGCAACCCTCCGCCGATGATTTTGCCAAGGGCTGTCAGGTCTGGCCGGATGCCATACAGTTCCTGAGCGCCGCCGCGGGCGACACGGAAACCAGTCATCACTTCATCGAAGATCAGCAGCGCGCCAGCTTGGCTACATTCATCGCGCAACCCTTGCAGAAATCCCGGCTCGGGAAAGAAGAGCCCTGCGTTGGCCGGGATCGGCTCGAGGATAATGGCGGCGATCTGCGCGGGATTCGCCTGAAAGGCCGCTCGCACGGCGGCGAGGTCATTGAAGGGAAGCGAAATTGTGAGATTGGCAAACTCCTGCGGAATTCCCGCACTGTCCGGCTGGCCGTGCGTGAGTGCTCCGCTTCCTGCGTTAACCAGAAGCGAATCAACGTGCCCGTGATAGCAACCGTCGAACTTGATAATCTTGTCGCGGCGAGTAAATCCGCGCGCCAGGCGAATGCAGGACATGGTCGCTTCGGTCCCGCTGTTCACCATCCGAACTTTTTCGATCGACGGAACCCAGGCGCAGATCAGCTCCGCCATTTGCACTTCGAGCGGATTAGGAATTCCAAAGCTCACTCCGCGCGTGGCCGCCGCGGTGATGGCGTCGATCACTACCTTGGGCGCATGTCCGAGAATCGCCGGACCCCACGTGCCTACAAAATCGATCAGTTCGCGGCCGTCCGCGTCCCACACGCGCGCTCCGGCGGCGCGTTCCACAAAAAAAGGTTCTCCCCCGACCCCACGGAAAGCGCGCACGGGCGAATTCACGCCACCCGGAATGCGCGCTCGGGCGCGCGCGAAAAGTTCAGTCGATTGATCCGGCACGGGCACAGAATAGCCACGCGGCGAAGACTTCCAACT
>JACCXL010000083.1 GCA_013697015.1 Chthoniobacterales bacterium
GGATCGTCATGTGCAGTGAACCGGTCACGCGCACGCCCTGCAACGGTTTGCCCGGCGCATACTTCTCCCGGATCGCCATCAAGCCGGGCATCTCCTTCTCTGCGATCGAGATTTCTTTGCGGCCCCAATCAGCCAGGCTGATGTCGGCGACTTTGTAATCGTGCTGCTTCGATTTAGCGGCGGTTTGTATGCTCATAATGTTGGCGTTGCTACAGGTAGATTTCGTCCCCAGATTTACACAGATTTTCGGAGGGACCGAAGACGAGGCGCTGATGTTCCAAGCTAGGTGCGCCGAAGTTCAGCAGGAGACCACGATGGCAACCGGTTGCTTTTAGCTCGTTCAGCAACTGTGCTTGATCCGCGCGCGTGAGTTGCGCGATCGCTTTGGTTTCGACGACGATGTGTTCGAAGCAAATGAAATCAGCGCGATACGCACAGGTTAGCAACTTACCTTTGTAGCGAATCGGCAGTGCCACTTCAGCGTCAAACGTGATATTGCGTTCCTGAAACTCGAGCGCGAGAGCAGTTTGATAAACGGCTTCAAGAAATCCATGTCCCAGCTCGCGATGGACATCCATCGCCGCGCCGATAATTGCGAAAGTCTCCGGGTTTTTCTGCATTCCTAATCTGTGTAAATCTGTGAAATCTGTGGCCCGACTACTTTGCTGTTTTCTTCAGTTCCTCGGCCTTGTCGGTTCGTTCCCAGGTGATATCCGGATCGTCTTTCCCGAAATGCCCATAGTTGGTGGTTTTCGAGTAGATGGGCCGGAGCAAATCAAGTTGTGCAATGATCTCGGCGGGTTTGAAGCTGAACGTCTGGCGGACCGCCTTCTCGATTGCGTCCTCCGGCACGGTGTGAGTGCCAAACGTATCTATATGTACACTGACCGGCTGCGGATGGCCGATCGCATAGGCAAACTGCACTTCGCATTTGGCGGCTAACCCTGCCGCGACCACGTTTTTCGCCACCCAACGGCCCATGTAAGCCGCACTACGATCGACCTTGCTCGGGTCCTTCCCCGAAAATGCGCCGCCGCCATGGCGCCCCATGCCGCCATAGCTATCAACGATAATCTTGCGGCCGGTGAGTCCGGTATCGCCTTGCGGCCCGCCCACGACGAAACGGCCGGTGGGATTGATCAAAAATTCAGTCGTGCCATTCATCATCTGCTTCGGAAGAACCTTGCGGATCACTTCTTCAATGCAAAATTCCTTGATCTCCTTGTGCTTCGTGTCCGCGGCATGCTGCGTGGAGATGACGACGTGCGAGATGCCGACAGGTTTGCCGTCTTCGTAGATAACCGACACCTGCGATTTCGCATCGGGCCGCAGCCATTTTACGCCGCCCTGCTTGCGGATGCGCGTCAGCTCCCGGCCCAAACGATGGGCGAACATAATGGGCGCCGGCATCAGCTCGGGCGTTTCATCGCAGGCATAGCCGAACATCAGACCCTGATCGCCCGCACCCTGTTCGGCATGACCTTTGCCGTCCGCTTCGGACTGGTCGACACCCTGTGAAATGTCGGCCGATTGGTCGGTGATGATGTTACTGATGAAGACTCGGTAGGCGTGGAAAACGTCGTCCTCATTGATGTAGCCAATCTCCGCGATAGTCCGGCGAACGATCTCATCGATGTTAAGAACAGAGGTGAGCGACTTGTTCTCCTTCTTCAGTTTCGGAATCGTGATCTCGCCTCCGACGATCACCACGTTGCTCTTCGCATAGGTTTCGCACGCGACGCGCGATTTTGGGTCCTGGACGAGGCAGGCATCGAGCACCGCGTCGGAAATCGTGTCGCAAACTTTATCCGGGTGACCTTCACCGACGGATTCGGACGAAAAAATGAAACGACGAGCCATGCGAGATTTGCTGAGTGTTTACGGCGCGAATGAAGCAGCTGGAGGCCAAGGACCATGACTGATCATATTGACCAATCATGATACGTAGATGTATCGTTTCGACACCCGATGGCGTCAACGATTAAATTTCTCCGTCTGCTGGCCGATCCGACACGGTTGCGCCTGCTCCTCTTGCTGGAGAAGGAAGAGCTCTCGGTGGCCGAGTTGCAGGACATCATGGGGATGGGGCAGTCGCGCATTTCCAGTCATCTCGCCCAACTAAAACGGACCGGCGCGGTGGAGGATCGGCGCGCGGGCAAAAATGTTTACTACGGTTTGCCGGAACTGAACGGGGATTCCGTGCGCGCCAAGGTGAGCGAGCTCACGCGCACGCTCGCGCGCGATCTGCCCGAAGCCACGCGCGATCGCACGGCCTTGAAGGTGGCGCTGCGCAAACGGCAGGACAAAGCGCGCGCTTATTTCGATGAGCTGGCGGGTAAATTCGGCCGCACCTACGTTCCCGGACGCTCCTGGCAGGCGCTGGCACACACCCTGATTGCTTTGCTGCCTCCGCAGGATGTGGCTGATCTGGGTGCGGGTGAGGGAACATTGTCGCAGTTGCTCGCGAAATCTGCCCGCAAAGTGATCGCGATCGACAATTCGCCGAAGATGGTGGAATTCGGCGCCAGGCTCGCGAAGCAGCACGGCTTCAAAAATCTCGAGTACCGGCTCGGCGATATCGAGAAACCGCCGATCGCGAGGAATTCGATCGATCTCGCGGTTTTCAGTCAGGCACTGCATCACGCCATCCATCCGGAAGCAGCAGTGGCGAGCGCGCAGCGCATTTTGCGCAAGGATGGCCGGATCGTCATTCTCGATCTGCTCAGTCACCGTTTCGAGCGCGCCCGTGAACTCTACGCGGACCACTGGCTCGGCTTCAGCGAAGTGCACCTGCACCAGCTCCTGGAGCAGAATGGTTTCAATAAAATCGAGGTGACGGTGGTCTCACGCGAGAAGGAGAGTCCACATTTTCAAACGGTCTTCGCGACCGCCCTGAAATAGTCCGTCCTATACCGGAAATTCTTGCCGGGGGCCGAAAGTGTCGGCGCTGGCGGTCAGGCATCACCTCTCCGCAACATCAGCGAATGCTGCGGCGACCTCGCGACCTCGCGACCTCGCGTTTAGGCGCAACGCGGAGCGCGAATTCCCGTAGAAACTTTTGGGTAAGCAATTAATAAGGTGCGGCGGCGAAGGCGGAGGATAAAGTTGAAAACCCCCTCTAAGGTTGATTGGTTGGTGAACCGGATTTTCAGCGGCCGGATTGTATCCTTCCGTTCCTGAGGAGAAACTCGATGAATCCTCGGAAGTTCTTCGCTGAGCTAAAGCGGCGGAATGTCTACAAAGTAGCCGTCGCCTATGGAATTGTCGCGTGGCTGCTGATTCAGGTCGCGACGCAGGTTTTTCCATTTTTTGAAGTCCCGGCTTGGGGCGTTCGGCTCGTGATTCTCGCGATTGTGTTCGGCTTTCCGTTCGCGCTCATCTTCGCCTGGGCTTTTGAAATCACGCCCGAAGGGCTGATGCGCACCGAAGAAGTTGAATCGGACAAATCGATCAGGCGCAGCACGGGCCGAAAGCTCGACTTTCTTATCATCGCCGTGCTGCTCGTGGTGATTGGGATGCTGGTTTTCCAGCGGTCTCGGTCAGTCAAACAGACCCCGCCCAGCAGCATTCCGGAGAAAAGCATCGCGGTCTTGCCGTTTGAGAACCTGAGCGAAGAAAAAGCGAACGCCTATTTCGCCGATGCCATGCAGGATGAAATTCTCAGTCGCCTGGGGAAAATCGGCGACCTGAGAGTCATTTCGCGCACCTCGACACAGCGTTATCGCGGCTCGCCCGCCAATGTGCTCGAGATCGCGAAACAACTTGGCGTCTCGCACCTCCTGGAAGGCAGTGTGCAAAGAGCGGCTGACCAAGTGCGTATCCACGTGCAACTGATTGATGCGCGGACCGAGGCCAGCATGTGGGGGGAAAGCTACAATCGCAAGTTCGGGGACATTTTGAACCTGGAAAGCGAGGTCGCGCAGAACGTGGCCGAAACGCTCAATGCCCGTCTCACAGGAACCGAAAAGGAGCGCCTCACTGCGAAGCTGACCGTGAGCGAAGCTGCCTACGACGCCTACCTTCGGGGCCGATATCTCCTGAACAAACGCACCATCGAGTCGATCCAGGAGGCGCGCACGCTTTTCGAGCAGGCGGTGGCGCAGGATAATCGCTTTGCGGTCGGCCATGCTGCAATCGCGGATTCGTACATCTTGCTTGCTGAATATGGGGCGATCTCCAGTCAAGAGGCATCTGCGCTCGCCTGGCCAGAGGTCACAGCGGCACTGGCGTGCAATGATGGTTTCGCCGCCCCTTACATCTCGCGCGCGATGTTGCTGACGGACTTTGAGTGGAACTGGCCGGTAGCCGAACCTGACTTTAAAAAGGCGTTGGAGTTGAACCCGAACAGCGCTCTGGCCCATCACTGGTATGCTTTTCACCTCGCCGAAACTGGCCGCGTGGACGAAGCGCTGCGAGAAATTGATGCGGCGCGGCAGCTCGATCCTTTTTCGGCGATCGTTCGAGCCGCAAAAGCAAAGATTCTCTACATGGCCCGCCGCTACGATGAGGCGATTGCGTTGGCACGGGAGGCAATCGAGCTCGAGGCGAATTCCGCACCTGCCTTTTCCGTCCTCGCCCGGGCTTATGCCGCGCACCAGCAATATCCACAAGCCATGGAAGCCGCGAAAAAATACATCGAGTTGGAACCCGGGGAATGGGGGAAATTGGAATTGGCGTACGTCGCCGCAGCCGCTGGAAACCGTGCCGAAGCGGAGAGGGTAGCGGGCGAAGTTTCTCCGGAGACGACACGAAGCTCACCCTACGATAACGCAGCGGTTTGCGCGGCGCTGCACGATAAGGCTGGCGCGTTGCGATGGCTGGGAAGTGCCATTCGCCAGCACGCGATGGAGGCCGTTTGGATGCGGGTCGATCCGCGATTTAGTGATCTTCGGGATGAACCAGGTTTTCGGGAGCTGCTCACGCGGTTGGGTCCCAAGCGTGAACTCTAGGCCGCGAAAAAGCTTGCCCTCGAAGCGCCAGTCGCTCTTCAATCAGTCGAGGTCGTAAATATGGCTAAAAGCAGTTCTGAGTTTCCAAAACCGGCAAAGCCGCTCTCGTTCAAACAGGTCGTAGATAAGATCCTGGAGGAACCGGACTACGCTGAGTTCATCCACAACGAGGTGTTGAAAGCGCGCGATGGTGACACTGAGGCGGGGAAAAAAGTCGCGGCGCATTTCAAACCGCTGCCTGACGAACTCAAACGGTTGAAATTGCCGCCCGATTTCGGTGATGACGACCGGTGCACAAACAATACGACCCACTATCTGATTGATTTCGCAGCGCCGGCGAAACTCTGGTAGATCGCCACGTTCGGTTGCAGAGGTCGCGCGCCTTTTGCGAGCGCGCTGGCTGAGAGTACGGAAGACTCTTCCGGTTTCAAGCCGCGGCTGGGCCTATTCTCGGCGGACCCGCCACGACGATCCCGTCCAAGGCTGGAAGCTTCATCTTTCAGCGACACCTAACTCAGCTGCCGAAATCTTCGCGCGCGTGCGGAAAGTCCTGATCGCTCACAACGCTCTTTTCAAAGTGCCCGCCCGGCTCGAATTCCTCGCCACCATCAATTCGGGAATTGGACAGTTCTCACAGATCGGAAAATTTCTAACCGTTTATCCGCGATCGACGACCGAAGCCGTCGCGCTGGCTCGCGCGCTGCACACCGCGACGCGTGGCTTGCGCGGCCCTGAAATTCCGTTCGACGCGCGCTATCGCAGAAACAGCGTCGTCTACTATCGTTACGGAGCGTTTCGAAACTCGAAAAAAAGTGCCCGGCTGGCGGGGGAACTGATTGATGACAAGGGCCGCCGATGTCAAGACCGGCGCGCCGCCGGATATGCTGTTCCGCGATGGCTGGTTGACCCTTTTCAACGAGCGGATGCGACCCGTGCAAAACCGTTCTCATCTCGGGGCCTCATTGGCACTGATTACTTGGTTTTTCGGGCGATTGTTCAGCGGGGAAAAGGGGGCGTTTACGAGGCGGTCGATCTTTCCGTTTCGCCCGCGCGCCTTGTAATCATAAAGGAAGGACGCCGGGAGGGCGAGACGGCTTGGGACGGCCGGGAC